>CBFGWQ010000214.1:0-6074 GCA_965652575.1 uncultured Arenibacter sp.
GTTTACCTTTTACACATTCCAAATGCGCATGATTGGGCATATCAATATTGCCAGATCATTTCCATGCCAAACGGATGGGAGTCATTTTTGATAGTTTCAATTCACAATACTTGACCAATTATTTTATTTTGATAACAAATGCCTCCGTATTCAATAGTTTACCCCACAATTCCTTGGGAAGCTGTATGGCCATTCCATCTTCTTTTTGGGTCCATTTTAATTTTTGATTAGAACCCAACAATTGAACCTTTGCCCCTCTTTTGGGAACATAGTCCGGGAACAGAATTTCCGATGGCAACCCAGTCTGTCCCTTTTCTATCAAATAAGTAAGGTAGATAATACCATCAGGTTTTGCGGTTACACAGATATTACCGAACTTATAAGGTGCCATGGACCTTGTTCCATATATGGCTTCCTTGTTTACGGACATCCAATCCCCAATTTCGTCCAACAACCCATAGGCTCCTGCATCCCATTCCCCTTCAGGGCTGGGTGCAATATTCAACAACAAATTCCCGCCCTTGGCCACAATATCCACTAAAGTGTGTATGGCCTCCCGGCCCGACATATATTTGGCATCAAAAGAATAGGACCAACCGCCTCCGGCAATAATACAGGATTCCCAAGGATAGGGAAGCGGCTTTTCCGGCACTCTATTTTCCGGGGTCAAGTAATTTTGGTTTTTTCCATGAACGGCACGATCCACAACAATTAATCCCGGCTGTTTTTCCCGTGCCTTTACCACCAATTCGTCCATCTTGATATCCTGGTTAACGATACGGTTTTTTAAGTAGCCGTTCTCATTGTTTAGCAGTTGTTGCTCATACCAATTGGTAATTTCGGATTTTGGGGTTTTGGCCACCCAGCCCCCATCCAACCACAAAATATCTACCTTGCCATAATCCGTAAGCAACTCTAAAATTTGATTGTGCGTAAAATCCACATACGTCTGCCATTTTTCAGGATTGGCCTCAGGCTCATAATTAACATTTCTGTCCCTTGGAGGATAATAGGGGTCCCAATAGGTGGGCGTATTCCAATCGGGCTTGGAAAAATACGCTCCCGCCCATAATCCTTGGTCCCTGAAGGAATTGAATATTTCTTTGGTAATATTGGCTTTGGGATTCGTAGAAAATGGGGTCTTTGGATCGGTAATCTTATAATCCGTGTATTTGGAATCGAACATGGAAAACCCATCATGATGCTTCGTAGTAAACACCACGTATTTCATACCTGCGTTTTTTGCCGCCATGGCCCATTTGTCCGGGTCAAACTTTACCGGATTGAAGGTGGTCTGCAATGCTTCATATTCCTTTTTGTAGGTATTGTAATCACTGGGATTGGAGCCCTTTGTACGCTCGCACCAGCCATATTCCTCGGGGCATAGGGACCATGACTCTACAATTCCCCATTGGCTATAAGTGCCCCAATGCATCAACAGGCCAAATTTCATGTCCTGCCACTGTTCCAATTTTTCAAGTACCAAGGGATCGGTCTCGGGAACATACCTTTCATCCTCGTAGATAGCCTGTGCATTTATGACCTGACAAATAAGGGTAAATGCCAATGCCATCATAAAAGTTATAATTCTGTTTTTACTTATCCCCAT
The DNA here is from genome assembly GCA_965652575.1 of uncultured Arenibacter sp. Lineage (GTDB taxonomy): Bacteria > Bacteroidota > Bacteroidia > Flavobacteriales > Flavobacteriaceae > Arenibacter. The sequence continues at coordinate 1,610 of CBFGWQ010000214.1, forward strand.
TGTTGTACCGGTTTTAATTAATTATTACTTCATCCGCAAAGAGCCAAGAAGGCAGGCCTGCCGCATGGTGCCAATAAGGTGTTGGGGTATTCACTGCCCTTATCTTAATATATCTGGCATTTCTTTTATTGAAATCCAATTTAAAATACTGAATATCGTTCACCTTGCTTTCCTTTGTTAAGGGCATTGGATTATTGATGGTCCCAAAATTAAAGTAATGTTCATTATCCAAAGATCCCGAATAACCCACCTTTGAAGGAAAAAATACAATATGGTTCGTAACCTGTAAAAAAGCCAAAGAAATACTGCTTATGGCCATAGGCTTCCCCAAATCTACAACCACCTCCATATCCGTTCCCTCATATCCCAGCCAATTGGCGTAAAAACTGCTGCCCCCCAAAGCACCATCGGTCAATGTCATTGGATCCTCATTGGCGTACTTTTTGGGTTCGGTGTTCGTTATCACTTTTTTGCCCCTGGCCACATTGGGCATTCTTATCACCTCTAAAGCCGACATATAATTGGCCAGGTATTCTGTTACGGTAAAACCCATTTCGTTCATTAGGCCAATATTATTGTCGGCACAAGTTTTCCTAAAATTATCCAATAAGGTGGTCACTAAAGGATTTATTATTTTTTTACCCTCATTATTGGGAATCAAAAGTCTATAGGTATCCGTCAGTTCTTTTCTGCAAGCTTCCAAAATAGCATAATCCACTCCCAGTCGCGCCATTTTTACCCTTGCCAACAATTCGGGTTTTTTGGCCACCGCATTTTCCGCCTTATCGAACAATTTTGAATAATCAGAAAGCATGGCCGGACTCAAATAGGATGAAAATGCCTCCGACGGATCTCCATATAAAAACAAGAAAAAATCAGGATCCTCCAGTATCCTGGAATGAATTTCATCTACATATTTTTTTACAAATACCCCTGCTTCCCCATAATATCCATCGGTGAAATCAGTGAGGAGGGAATCTACATTTTGATCCGGGTTCCAAAGTAATTGGGCCGTAATATAGGACCTTAACTCAAACAATTCGCTTGGCTGGTTACTGTGCTGCTCAAAAACCCATTTGGCATTATTATCCCTAAACAATTGAATATTGGGCCGTAGGGTTTCTATATTTGGGAAAGGAGCCAAGAAATTGGTAAACTGCGTAGTATAGTCCCAAATCCTAATATTGTTCGTGAGTGCTCCCCATCCCCTTAAATCATTGGCAAAATCGGTACATTTTTCAGCAATGGGGACACTTCGGTCACACTCTATGGAACAAAGTGTGATCAAAACATTATCCAAAGGCTTGGTCTTGGACGGTCGCCGGGTATACTGATAGGCCAAAGTGGAGATCATCCTATCCGGAAAAGCTGCCGCCACCTCGTTTACGAACCTGATCATTGTTCCTGACGGACTTCCTTCCTCCCGATCTATCCTGCTACAATTATCACATTGGCAATATTGCTGATTATCATCCTGACTTACGGATAAAACCTCCGCCCCGGGATATTGTTGAAACAAGGAAGCTACAGAATCCTTAACAATGGCCAGAACATCCGGGTTTGTTAAACACAATTGTGTGGGCAATCTTTTATCCCCCCTTAAAGCATAATATTCGGGGTTCGATAAATAGAACTGCTCTTCGGGCAAGAATTTATGAAAGGTATGCACACGGGCAGATGGAACGTAATTCGGAAATGATTCGTAGGTCACCTTCTGCTTATCGGCAAATTCGGGATTATCATAAAACAATCTGGAATGGACCGTTCTTGTGGTAATATCCGGATTGTAGCGAAAATCCAAAGCCGGAAGATCAATAGCTTTGGAAATCGGGATTTTTTCCGCTCCGGGGGCATACCACCTACAATCCAGGTAGCGTTCCAAAAATTCATAAACGGCATATTTTGTTGCCCTGTCCGACCCACCATAGATGAACAGCTGCTTGCCTTCCGTCTTAATGACGATTTCTTCCCTGCCCAAATTTTCCCCGTTTATGTTTCCAATATAAATCTTGTTCCTTTCCGGGTTCTGGGAACTTTCATCTACCAAGTCCAACCCTACCTCACTAATTTCCTGAAGGTAATACTGTAATATTTCGGCAGATTTATATTGGTTTTCAGTTGCACTGCCCATGAATACTATTTCATAGTCTGTCCGGCCCTCACGGACCAGTTCAATTCCATCCCCATTGCACGATGACAGGAATCCCAATAGGAGAAAAAAAACCAGAACCTTGTATTTTGTCTTTAAAAATATCATTCCTTAGGTGGTAATTAAATTTATTTCTTCAAGGTAAAATCCAGAGAATCCCCATTCACCAATTCTTTGTGCGATATAAAGTATTCCCCATGGGGTCTCCCCTGAAGGGCAATATGTTCAATATACCTGTTTTTTTCCGAAATATTGGAAGTTATCACCAATTTTTCCTTTTGATAATACCTGCTATCCAAATGTATGGTTATCTTATTAAATTTGGGGGCCGTTAGGGCGTAGATTGGATTGGCGGGACTTACAGGATAAATCCCCATCATTGAAAAAACCGCCCAGGCGGACATGGTTCCCGTATCGTCATTTCCCGGGAGACCATCGGCAGAATTCTTAAAATAGGTACCCAATAGATCCGAAACCATTTTTTGGGTCCTTCCCTCCTCTCCCCTCACATAATTGAACAAATAGGGATAGGCAATATCCGGTTCGTTGGCCATATCAAAATGGCCCTTGTCAAAAACATCCTGCAATTTGTTTACAAAAGGCTTTGCCCCGCCCATAAGCTTCATAAGACCGTGGGTGTCATGGACAACCATAAAGGAATATTGCCATGCATTGCCTTCTATAAATCCCAAATTTTTCACGAAATTGGCCCCGGCTTCCGGATTATAGGGAGATAACCATGATCCATCATCGTTCCTGGGCCTCAAAAGATTAAATTCCCTGTCGAAAAGGTTTCGATACGATACGGATCTTTTGGAGAATCTCTGATAATCGTTCTTTTTGCCCAAGGCCTTGGCCAATTGGGCTATGGCATAATCCGAAATATTGTACTCCTGTGTAGTGGATACCGATCCACTATTGGTTGTCTTGGTAGTAAGGTAGCCTTTTTCCAGATAATCCCTAAGGCCCGGTCGCAGGGGATTGCCCTCTATTTGATCTGCACTTTTGACCATTGCAGAATAGGCCTTTTCCACATCAAAGTCGCGTATCCCCTTTAAATAAGTATCGGCAATGACAATACCTGCAGGATCACCTACCATGGTGGTGGTTTCCGTGGCATTCAATTCCCATTTTGGCAACCAACCGCTTTCATCATAGATCCGGAGCATACTCTTTACCATATCGGATTGTTGCTTGGGATATACCAAGCTCATCAATTGATGTAGATTTCGGTACGTATCCCAAAGCGAAAAAACGGTATAACGTGTATCCTGTGTTTTTAGGACCTCCCTTGTTCCCATTTTGGGATATTCCCCGTTAAAATCATTTAGGGTACCGGGATGTATCAAAGTATGGTACAGGGCCGTATAAAATTTGATCTTATCCTCCTCTGTGCCTCCTTCTACTTCAATTTTGGACAAATATCCGTTCCAATCTCCCCTGGCCTCTGTCAAAATTTGATCAAAACTTTTCGTTGCCGTTTCCTTTTCCAGGTTTTCCCGGGCATTTTCAATGCTAACGTAAGAAACCCCAACCTTCATTTCCACCACAGTGGGCTCTTTAAAATTATACCGCATATAGCTCCCTATGCTATCGCCTACCACTTCCATAGCATATCCGGGCATTAGCCGCGTCTTACCATTGTAGCCCATCCACTCGGCTTCGGCGCCTTTGTAGATAGTAGGTTTTTTCCATACCCCAAATTCGTCCGCAGGCCGGGAGAAGCGTGCTACAAAATATACCGGATAGGCTTCCTCCGCTTTGTAATAACAGAATGATCCGACACTTCGCATCCCCTCTATTTCGGTTGATGAAACCACCCTAACGGAAGCTCCTTGCTCATTGGTCAACCCCAACCCAAGATTAATTAAAATGTTGGCATCCCCTTTGGGGAAGGAATACTTGCTTACCCCGACCCGGGTGGTGGCAGTGGCCTCTACTTCTATATTGTAATCGTCCAAGGTATTGGAATAGTAACCTACTTTGGAAACTTCATTGGAATAGGAGGTTCCGTACTTTAAATGATCCACTTCCAGATCACCTGTGGTGGGCATGGCCAAGATCACTCCCAGTTCGGGGCAGCCTACACCACTTAGGTTAACGTGGCTGAAGCCTGTTAAGAAGGTGTTCTCCTTCACATAAGGAGTGGACAGCCATCTACTGTCCTTTTCCAAGGGCATATTTTTGGGTCCGGCCACATTAAAGGGCGATACACTGACCATTCCCCTTACGGCAATGGGACCGGGATTGGTAGTCCCAAAATTGGAGGTCCCGATAAACGGGTTTACGTAATCCACGGGTTGCTTTTGGGCATAG
>CBFGWQ010000215.1:0-6058 GCA_965652575.1 uncultured Arenibacter sp.
CCAAACAAAAATCTGCGGCCAAGAAGATGAAGGAACTTTCGGAAGATTTGTTGTCGGCCGCTTCTGCTGGGGGTGGTGGTTCTTCTACCGCTGAGGATGCAGAGATGTTAAGGCAATTGTTGGACAATTTAATTACTTTTTCTTTTAAGCAGGAAGCTTTGTACAAGAGTTTGGGGCAGACCGAATTTTCCGGTACCGTGAATAGCTTTAGTATTAAAAAGCAGCAAGAGTTAAGAGAGTTGTTCAAGCATGTAGATGATAGTTTGTTTGCCCTATCCTTACGGCAGGCAGAACTTTCGGAATTCGTTAACGAACAAATTACAGAGGTGTATTATAATTTGGATAAGGCCTTGGAGAGTATGGCCGAAAGTGAAATGTATCAGGGGGCATCTTATCAAAAGTATGTGTTGAATGCTTCCAATGGCCTTAGTGATTTTTTGGCCAATGTTTTGGCCAATTTACAGCAAAGTATGAATCCGGGTTCTGGCAAAGGGGAGGGAAAAGGCTTTCAATTGCCGGATATTATTATGGGACAGGAGAAGTTGACCGAGAAAATGGGAGAGTTGGGCAAGAAGGGTTCTGAAGGGAATAGTTCTGGAGAAGGAAAGAATGGGGATGGGGAAGAAGGCAATTCTGGTAAGGGTAATGGGGAGTCCGGAGATCATGGAAGAAAGGGTGCCAGGGGCAATGGTAAGGACGGTCAAGGATCCAATACGGACGAAATGGGCGGCAATGGAAGTGAGGGTGGCTCTGGTGGCAATCAACCAGGTCTTAACGAGGAGGAGCTCAATGAATTATATGAAATTTATAAGGAGCAGCAATTATTGCGTGAAAGGTTGGAAGAGCAATTGAAGAATCTCATAAATAGCGATGATCGTAAACTGGGAGAGAAATTGGTACAACAGATGGAGGATTTCCAGAACGATTTATTGAGAAATGGGGTTACCCAGCGGACAATGAATAAGATGAACAATATTAATCGGGAAATGTTGAAGTTGAACAATGCTGCTTTAAAGCAGGGCAATACCAAGGAAAGGGAGAGCAATAGCGCTATGGATTCCTTTAAAAATCCTATTCTTACTAGGCCCTCAATATTAGATAATTATCGTAATGATGTGGAGATTTTAAATAGACAAGCATTACCTTTGCAGCAAAATTTTCAAAGAAGGGTTAAGGATTATTTTAAACTGGATGATTGATTTTCACTACGAGACGGATTATAGGATTGAAGATGAAGCCAAGTTTACCGATTGGATTACTAGGATAGTATGTTCTGAAGACAGGGCCTATAGTCAATTGGATTTTATTTTTTGTGATGATGAATATCTGCTAAAGATAAACCAGGACTATCTTGATCATGATACCTATACGGATATTATTACTTTTCCTTATGGGGATAATAATGTAATAGCCGGGGATATCTTTATATCCGTTGATCGGGTGAAGGAGAATGCTGTCGATTTCAGAATTGATTTTGAACTCGAATTAAAAAGGGTTATGGCGCATGGGGTACTCCACCTTTTGGGCTTTGGCGACAAGAGTGAAGAAGAAGCTTCGCAAATGAGGTTAAAGGAAGATGAAAAAATTAAATTGTTCCACGTGGAACATTGAAAATTATGTTTGAAAAGGAATATGATGTTATAGTGGTTGGTGCAGGTCACGCTGGGGCTGAAGCTGCTGCTGCTGCTGCCAATCTGGGCTCCAAGACCTTGTTGGTTACGATGAACCTACAAACTATTGGGCAAATGTCCTGTAATCCTGCCATGGGCGGAATTGCCAAGGGGCAGATTGTGCGTGAAATTGATGCTTTGGGAGGGTATAGCGGTATTATAAGCGATAAGAGTGCTATACAATTTAAGATGTTGAACAAGAGCAAAGGTCCTGCTATGTGGAGTCCTAGGACCCAGAATGACAGGATGCGCTTTGCCGAGGAATGGCGCATGGCTCTGGAGAATACCCCTAATGTGGATTTCTATCAGGAAATGGTGTCCGGTCTTTTAGTGGAAAGGGGACGTGCTGTTGGGGTTAGGACTTCTCTGGGATTGGATATTAGATCTAAATCGGTTGTTTTGACCAATGGTACATTCTTGAATGGATTAATTCACATTGGCGATAAACAGTTCGGTGGGGGACGGGCAGGGGAAAAGGCGGCAACAGGCATTACGGAACAATTGGTGGGGTTGGGTTTTGATAGTGGTAGAATGAAGACCGGTACCCCACCTAGAGTGGATGGTCGTTCCTTGGATTATTCTGTGATGATTCCGCAACCTGGTGATGAGGTACCTGAGAAATTTTCTTATTTGGACACCAAGGTATTGACCCATCAGCGGGATTGTTATATGACCCATACCAGTCTTTTGGTGCACGATCTGCTGAGGGAAGGTTTTGATCGTTCGCCAATGTTCAATGGTAGGATCAAAAGTTTGGGTCCTAGGTATTGTCCTTCTATAGAGGATAAGATCAATAGGTTTGCAGATAAGGATAGCCATCAGCTTTTTGTGGAACCCGAAGGTTGGAATACGGTGGAGGTATACGTAAATGGATTTTCAACTTCCTTGCCGGAGGATGTGCAGTATAAGGCTTTGAAATCTGTAAAAGGTTTCGAAAACGTGAAGTTCTTTAGACCCGGATATGCCATAGAATACGATTATTTTCCTCCTACACAATTAAAGCATACCCTGGAGACCAAATTAGTTGGGAATCTTTATTTTGCGGGACAGATCAACGGAACAACAGGTTATGAAGAGGCGGCCTCACAGGGCCTCATGGCGGGGATAAATGCCCATTTAAAAATAAATGAAAAAGATCCTTTTATATTGAATAGGGATGAAGCCTACATTGGGGTTTTAGTGGATGATCTTATTACCAAGGGCACGGAAGAGCCGTATAGGATGTTTACTTCCAGAGCGGAGTACAGGACACTTTTAAGACAGGATAATGCCGACTTAAGGCTTACGCCCAAGAGCTATGAAATAGGATTGGCCAAAAAAGATAGATTGGATAAGATGGAGGAGAAGGAACGAAAATCGAATGCTTTTGTGGAGTTTTTTAGGGAAACCAGTTTTAGGCCCGAAGATATCAACCCTATATTGGAAAGTGTAGATTCCTCTAAAGTGAAACAACCGGATAAAATGTTTAAGGTATTTTCCAGACCTAGGGTGACAATGGATCATATGTTGCAATTGGAAGAGGTTTCTGCCTTTGTTACAGCCAATAATTTGGATAGGGAGATTTTGGAACAGGCAGAAATTCAGGTCAAATATTCCGGGTATATTGCCAAAGAAAAGAATAATGCGGACAAGCTTCAACGACTGGAAAACATTAAAATCCCCAAAGATTTTGATTATAGCAAGCTTAAATCTCTTTCCTTTGAAGCACGGGAAAAGTTGAAGGCGATACAGCCTGTTACTATTTCCCAGGCGTCTAGAATCAGTGGGGTTTCTCCTAGTGACATTAGCGTTTTATTGGTGTATATGGGCCGTTAATTTACTCGATAATCGAGATTTAAATGCTCTGACGCTTGCGTCGAAATCAAACTTGAATTTCCTTTCAATGCCTCGTGTCCCGATAGCTATCGGGATTGCCCCGAGGTAGTTTACCATTGGCATCTTATGTTCCACGTGGAACATATACGGAGCTAACCGTTGGCTCCCCTCCTTTGGGGGTAGGGAAGAGCACACGATGCAATCGTGCGGCAATGGGGATTGCCCGGTCGAGCGGATCCCGATAGCTATCGGGAGAGTCCTGAATTCAATTAACTAACATGCCTACCTCAATGCAAAGACAGGTTTGCCCGACTATGTTCCGGCGGGGGGTTTAACCATTAACTAGATAATAAAATCTTCCTATGATTTCGCTTTCAGGTACTGGGGTTTTAAAGTATCTTCGTAGTTTTTGAAAACCCATAATTATTCGCTTATCAATGCCATGAAAGTATATTTGGAAACCAAGGATTATACACTTACAGGGGAGACGTTTAAATTATTGCACGATCCTGTTCTGGATATGTTGGTTACGGAGCCACAACCTGCGAATCTTGGGCGGTATTACGAAAGTGAAGATTATATTTCCCATACGGATGCCAGAAGGTCCTTGGTGGATAAAATGTATCATATGGTAAAAGGCTACAATCTAAAGGGCAAGCTGTCGCTGATCAATTCTTATGCAACTTCAGATAAATTGCTTTTGGATGTGGGGGCGGGTACTGGAGATTTTTTGGCCTTAGCTAAGAAATGTGGCTGGGAAATTGCCGGAGTTGAACCTAATCAATTGGCAAGGTTTAAGGCAAAGCAAAAGGATGTAGTACTTCTGGAGGGTTTAGACTTTGTTCCAACAGGTCAAAAATTTGAGGTCATTACCCTCTGGCACGTATTGGAGCATTTACCGGATCTTGAATCGCAGATAACCAAATTGGTCGGACTCCTAACAGAAAATGGAACCATGGTTCTGGCGGTTCCCAATTTTAAATCTTATGATGCCAAGTACTATAGGGAATATTGGGCCGCTTTTGACGCACCCAGACATCTGTGGCATTTTTCCAAAAATAGCATTCAGAACATTTTTGCAAAACATGGAATGAAAGTGGTAAAGACCAAGCCCATGATTTTTGATGCCTTTTATGTTGCCCTATTGTCAGAGAAGTATAAGAACGGAAAACAGAATTTTATCAAGGCTTTTTGGATTGGAATTATGTCTAATATCCGGGCATTGTGGTCCAAGGAGTATTCTTCCTTGATCTATATATTAAAAAAGAACTAATCTTTGTTTTAAGCCCTTTTAAGAACGTTTTTCTGAACAAGAAGGCCCGTAGGATCAATCTTTCGGGAAACGCATATTGCGACCATTTAAGAATGGTCTAATTTATAAATTAAATCAATTTAACTTCACTTTTAAATCAATTTTATCTATTATTGTTGTTCCCAGTCGTTTTCACGGCCCCAATAGGAAGTTTGGGTATTAATCGGATATAGCAGCCTGCTATAGGGATTAATAATATTTTTTCTATTATTCTAAAAAAGCTTTTCTATTTTTGCCCAAATTTAAACTAAAGAGAAAATGAAAAAATTAGTTTTGGGGTTGGTATTTATGGGAACAATATCTTGCCAACAGGAAAAAATAGCTTTTGTGGATAATGTGAAGTTAATGAATACGTATCAGGAGAAAGTGGATATTGAGGCTAAGTTTAAGACAAAAACAGAAGCTTTTGGCAAAAAGAGGGACAGTATATCCCAAGCTTTTCAAATGGAGGCCCAAGCTTTTCAGGCCAAGGCACAAAAAATGGCCCAGGCAAAAGCCCAAGAAGAATATGGCCAGTTACAACAACGCAGTCAGTTTATAGGGCAACAGTTGCAACAGGAGGAGCAGCAACTGCAGATGCAGGGCCAAACCGAAATGGATAGCTTGGTGTCCAAGGTTAAAAAGGAAATAAAAGCGTATGGGGAATCAAATGGGTACTCCTTCATTTTGACCGGTGGGGACGGGGGCAGTGTTCTTTACGGCAAAGAGGCACATAATGTAACCGATGCCATCGTTAAAATTTTAAACGATAAATACAAAAAATAGATATATAAGTTCTTCAATTTAAGAAGACATGTTTAAAACCTTCGGAATAATTTTCGAAGGTTTTTTGTTTTCAGAATTACGGTATGTTTTTCCCAGGTATCGTTTTCCCACCCTTATTCCCATTCTAGTTAATGTGAGTTCGATAACTATTTTGTTTAAATTAACTTGAGTTCAATTTATATTTAATTGTTAATGAGTTATTTAGGATAATTTTGTCCGGTCCGGAGCGGATCCCGATAGCTATCGGGAGAGACCTCAATTTAAAAGCGTTACGGTACAATAGCCTCTCGACTGCGCCTGAGGGGACAGTAGCAATTTTTTAATTTACAAGAAATCAATTCCTTGCAATTATTTTTATGTAGAAACTCACGTTAATTAGTTACGGAGTTATTTTATAAAATAAAGTAGCCCATGGTATGCCACAATTAGTGTATATATTATTGAGCCCATAATTATTCGCTGTACCGCTTAGTCGGTTGATTTCATTTATCAAGTC
>CBFGWQ010000216.1:0-6058 GCA_965652575.1 uncultured Arenibacter sp.
AATTTTTTAATTTACACTAAATCAATGTGTTGAAATTATTTTTATGTGGAACTCACGTTAAATTCAGGAATTGGGCAATGTTGGATTCCTATTTAAAGTTATTATAATTATGGCCGTTGTCAGTTTTAGTTTTCGTAAATTTATTTACTGCTTAGCGGACCTATTTATATCTAGGTTTTAATAGGTGTGGGTCCATTAATTATTTATTGACAAACAGCAATTTATTATGAGCTTTCTATCGGAAAATGTAATTCCCGGCAATCACGGAAAAGTTTTTGGGACCAATGCCAAAGAGGCAAAGGACCTGAAGCGCATAAAGGAACACCTGCTAAAAATTGAGGGGATAAAAAATGTAATTTTCAACGATGACTTCCCAGTGGAATTTACTGTACATACCACTAGGATGGTGGAAATAAAAGAGATTGAAAATAGGGTAAATGGTATAGGGTTTCACGCCATACCCAAGGGGCTGTTTTCTTTGTAGGGAAAATGTCGCTTTTGGTTTTTTACGGCTTTATACCTGATCGGACGGTGGTTCATGTTCAATTTTATCGAGCCCATAATCCAGGTACAATTTAATAATGGCCGCTACCGACCAGGCTTGGTGAATACAACCTTTGCCCTCCTGGGGATCGCTACCGTTAAAAATCTCGGATATACAATGGATTCCGTTGTCCTTATAAAAATGTTGGCGCAACGGTTCCAGTTCCAACAATACTTTTTTCTTGTTACTTAGGGAGGTGCCGTAAATTTTGAAATAGGCCCGAAAATATTCGTGAAGTAGAAATGGCCATACCGTTCCCTGGTGGTACGCATGGTCCCGGGACCATTGATTGCCTTCATACTTGGGTTTATATTCAGGGTTGTCGGGATCCAGGGTACGAAGGCCATAGGGGGTATATAGTTTGCTTTCCACCATCTCAAAAATGGTCTTTTGTTGTTCGGTGCCCAAAATACAGAAAGGTAGGCTAAGGCAATATATTTGATTGGGGCGCAGGCTATTGTCCTCCAATTTTTCAGGGATGACCACATCATATAGGGTTCCTTGTGAATTGGTGAAAAATTTGGTGAAGTTAAATTCAAACTTGTGGATCAATTCCAGGTAACAGGTTTCCACCTCAAGCCCAAGAATTTGGCAGAATTTTTCGTAGATCCTAAGGGCATTGTACCAAAGCGCATTCACCTCCACAGGGCAGCCTATTCTTGGGGTAATTACTTTGCCTCCCACAATGGCGTCCATCCAGGTTAGCTGTACATCGGGTTCCCCACCGTAAATAAATCCTTCCTTGGTAATTTGAATATTATAGCGGGCACCTGCAATATGCTGGTCCAATATATTCTTTAATATCCCGATATGATCTTCCAAGAATTCCTTATCCCCAAATTTTTGATGGTAATCGTAGCTGGCCACAAAAAGCCAAAGCGTGGCGTCCATGGTATTGTAATGAACGGGGTCTTTGGAATTATCCGGAAATCGGTCCGGGATCATTCCCTGATCCACACTTTTAAAGAAAGTACCCAATATGGATTTGGATAGTTCTTTTTTACCAGTGGCTATGGTCAATCCGCGCATAGCGATCATGGTATCCCTCCCCCAATCCGTAAACCAGTGATAACCGGCAATGATGGACATGCTATTGGTAGATTTTCTGTTGACCAAAAATTGTTCTCCGGATACCATTAGGTCATGGAAGAATCCATGGGCAGGTTTTTCTTGGTTCCAAGTACATTTTTTACCCGTGTAGGATGGTATTTTCTCTATATTTTTCCCTACCATGCCCTCCTCGACGGTGAAATACATGATAAGCTCTTCCCCGGGCTGCAGTTCATGTACCAGGTATCCTATCCTATAATAGTCGCATACAGACCCAAGGCCACGTGCCTTGCCTTTGGAGAGGATAATATTTTTGAACCAACAACGGGCCTCAAAATATTGGCCTGCCGTCCATCCGGTAAAAACAGGATTACTGCCATATTTTGGATACGTTTTTATGTGGTCGTTATGGAACTCGGTGAAAAAATTATAGCATGAAGCCTCGTGAAAGGTGGTATGAAAGTCGTTATAGGCGTAAAGGGGGTGTAATTCCAAGACAAATGGCCTTTTTCCACAGTTACCGTATGTAAGTACAGTGGTGTTGGACCCTGATATCATTTGTACATTTTTATACAAGGCCCAATCATTGTCTCCAAATTGCCAGGTAGGGGTGGGGTCAACATCAAAGTCCTTTAAATATCGACCTCCATCGGGAAAAACCGTTTTGGGATATTGATTGGTGGAAATATCATGATATTGACCATCCTTTAAAATGCGTTCTTCAATTTTGGCCACCACTACGGTACGGTCTGTAGGCGGTTCAAGGGCAGCTACCAATAGGCCGTGGTACTGTCTTGTATTGGCACCGTTAACGGCACCCGAAGCATAGCCGCCAAGTCCGTTGGTGGCCAACCATTCCTTAGTAAACAAATTTTCCAAATCGCAATTATATTTCTTCCATTAAATTCACTACCAAAGCGGTCCATCCTGTTTGGTGCGAAGCCCCGACACCCCTGCCACTATCCCCATGAAAATACTCGTAAAATAGGATTAGGTCCTTGAAATGTGGATCCCGATATTTTGCTTCGTGCAATTGGTGAATGGGCCTATTGCCGTTGGCATCCTTTTCAAAAAGCAGTATCAGTCTTTTGCCGATTTCATCACTGATATCCTTTAAATTCATCCTATTGCCATTGCCCGTGGGATAAGAAAATTCCAACTTGTTTCCAAAATAGCTATGGTATTCCCTCAAGGAATTGATGAACAAATAGTTCATGGGCATCCAAATGGGGCCCCTCCAGTTGGAGTTGCCCCCAAATAGCCCTGTGGTAGATTCTGCAGGCTCGTAATTGATCCCATAGATATGTCCATCTATGTGGATAGTGTATGGATTTTCATGGATTTTGGATAAGGATCTGATACCGAATTGAGAAAGAAATTCCTTTTCGTCCAAGATACTTCCTATCAACTTTTGTAAACGCTCTTTTGGTACCAATGATAAAAGTACATCCTGATTTTCGAAGTATTCCTCCATAACCTGATATTTTGCATTCTCGATACGGTGCCTGCGAAACCACTCCATACTCTTTCTAAACCGCGGCAGTTTGTCCAAATATTCCTTTTTTATGTTCAAAACGGCTGTTAGGGATAACAATCCCGAAATGGAGCGTACTTTAATGGGTAAGGATTCCCCATTGGGAAATATCAATTTATCATAGAAAAAACCTTCGCTTTCATCCCATGAACCGTTATAATCCTGACTTATATTGTTCAGGGCTTCCGCTATGAAGACAAAATGGCCAAAATATTTCATGGTCATATCCTCAAAAGAGGTATCTTCCAACGCTATTTCCAAGGCCATTTCCAACATATTTAGACAATACAGGGCCATCCATGAGGTTCCATCTACCTGTTCCAATACCCCGCCCCCGGGGATATCGCGGCTACGATCAAAGACCCCAATATTGTCCAGGCCTAAAAATCCCCCTTCAAATACGTTGTTTTCAAGACTATCCTCCCGGTTCACCCACCAGGTAAAATTAAGGGCCAGTTTGTTGAACATCCGTTTTAGAAAAACAATGTCCCCCTTCCCGGTCTTTTTTTTCTCCATTTGATACACCTGTAGGGAGGCCCAGGCTTGTACGGGAGGATTAACATCGCTAAAATTCCATTCATATGCCGGGATCTGTCCGTTCGGTGCCATATACCATTCTTTGGTAAACAACAACAGTTGGTCCTTGGCGAAACCGGGATCCACCAAGGCCAGGCCAACACAATGGAATGCCGTATCCCAGGCTGCGAACCAGGGATATTCCCACTTGTCCGGCATGGCAAGGATATCGTGGTTCCTCAGTGTTTTCCATTCCTTGTTTCTTCCGTTAAATCTACTTTGTGGGGGAGGCATCTCCTTGTAGTCCCCGTTCAACCATCTTTCCACTTCGTAATTGTAGTATTGCTTGGACCACAAAAGTCCCGCAATGGCCTGTTTTTGAATTTCTTTAGCCTCCTTAGTGGCCGTTTTAAAGGTAGCATCCAGAAATTCCTGGGATTCTCGGATTCTTTTTGAAAAGGTGGTTTCAAAACCCTTGTCGAATGGGGTGTCCAAGGAAGAGGCGGTCAATCGTAATTTAATAGTCTTTGTTTCCCCGCCTTCAAGGTGCAATTCGTACAGGGGTGCAAATTTGGTACCTTGATTAGTTGAGGCTATTATGGAATAATCGTTGTTTATCACGGAATTGTGAAAAAGATCTTTTTTGAAGGGATGGTCGTTGGGCTGTGCATAGACCTTCTCCATATTGGTCTCGTTCTCGGTAAACAATAATCGGGAAGGTGTATCAAAATAGAGCTTGTAGTGGCCTACATAGATGTGATCTATGGAAACAAAGGTTTGGCCCTTATGGATTTGTTTTTTTATGATGGGTTTTTCGGGCATGCCCACGAAACTCCACAGATTTCTTGTCCATAGCGTGGGTAGGAG
Organism: uncultured Arenibacter sp.; assembly: GCA_965652575.1. Taxonomy (GTDB): domain Bacteria; phylum Bacteroidota; class Bacteroidia; order Flavobacteriales; family Flavobacteriaceae; genus Arenibacter. Next base: position 4,512 of record CBFGWQ010000216.1, read on the forward strand.
ATGCATGGGGGCCGACTTTGAACTTCTATTGGTAATGGTAATTTTAATGAGAAGATCTTCATTGTCCGCCTTGGCATATTCCGTAACAACATCAAAATACTCATCGTTATCGAAGATGCCGGTATCCAAAAGCTCGTACTCCAAATCGTTTTTTCCCCGCCTCCTGTTTTCTTCTACCAGTTTTACATAGGGAAATTCGTTCTGAGGATATTTGTACAGATGCTTCATATAGGAATGGGTAGGGGTATTCTCCAAATAATAATAGAGTTCCTTAACATCTTCGCCGTGGTTGCCTTGAGGCCCTGTAAGGCCAAAAAGTCGCTCCTTCAGGATACGGTCCTTACCGTTCCATAGGGAAATGCCAAAGCAGATATTACAATATCGGTCGGATATACCGGCTATGCCATCTTCTCCCCATCTATATGCCCTACTGCGGGAATCGTCGTGCGAAAAATAGTTCCAGGCATCCCCGTCCGGACTGTAATCTTCCCTCACCGTTCCCCATTGCCGCTCACTTAAATAGGGTCCCCATTTATGCCAATCCTTTCTTTTTGATCGGGAATCGTCCAATCGCTTTTGTTCCCGGGCTATTTTTTCTTTTATCATTCAATTAAAATCACTTAAAAAGGGTAATGCGGTGCGTATTTGGCACTTTTGAATTCTACAATTAAAGATAGTATATGTTTAACACATTTTTAACCTGCCAACCGTTTAAATAATACCTTGAATGGCATTTTTTTTGAGGCTGATGATGAAGTGATTTAAGCTTTTCCGAATTGGCTAATAAATCGCCGTTTTGTACCCTATTTTGTCTTTTTCTTGCTCCGTAGCCCAGCTATGCAGCTTAAAAAAACCTTTATATGGGTTCAAAACCATCAATATTCGCTTCAATCCTAAAAGTTTAAATTACTTCGATAAAAAAAACGGAGGTTTAACTAAAAATTTAAACGTATGAGAAAGTTTGTGTTTACCCTTTTGTTGGGGTTAATGTTGGCTTCATGCCAGGCCCAGGACGACCGTAGTAGGTCCAAGGTTGATATGGCGGAAAAAAATACGGATAGTAGTTCCGTAGATAAACCGAAAATAAGTTGGAAGGTAGATAGGAAATACGATGAGGACGGAAATGTTATAGGATATGATTCCATTTACACCTATGCTTATGGGAATCACAAGAACTTGCCGATAGACATGGACCTGGACAGTATTATGGGCGCTATGAAGTTTTTTTCGCAGGATGGTCCAACCTCCTTTATGGAGGAGTATAATTTGGGACGGACAATGGATATGGATTCCCTCTTGAACGCCAACCAATATTTTAAGGATTTCTTTGAAGGACAGCGCAGCAATAACTTTTCGGATATGAGGAAACTTTTCCAACAAATGGATTCCCTTCAAAATATGCTGATGGAAAGGCATGGGGGTTTTAAACCGAAGGCTATGGAAGAAAAGTCTAAAATATAGGCAAACCACCCCTTTGTAGATACCTGATAATTACGGCCTATTTTTTGACTCGATAATCGAGATTTAAACCTGCCTACCGCAGGCAG
>CBFGWQ010000217.1:0-6051 GCA_965652575.1 uncultured Arenibacter sp.
CTGTTCGGCAGACAGGTTTTTCAAATGTCACATGTAACCTCCGCTGCCGGTATGGACGGGTTTGATATTTAAAATAACAATTCCTCTGTGTGTTTAATGGTTATTTTAAACATGTTGGTTTCATTGTTTAGAGGTATAATTCATTTTGTTTATAGCTTAGTACTTTTTGCAGAAATTGGCAAACCCTATTTCTATTCCATTGGTATCAATTTCTTCCAAGGCCAGTGCCACCGCATCCGTAAGGTTTTCCGTTTGGTTCAGGTCCTCTCCCCAATAGGATGTATTGCCCAAGACTTTTATAGCTATTTCCGCATAATCATTGGATTTCCAAATTTCGGTGAAGGAATTCATTATTTCTACACTGTCGTTTACGGGCAAATCCCCGCCTTTCCAGGTTCCTTTATAAAACCTGATCAAGGCAGCAAAGGCAAAGCTTAGGCGGGTAGGCAGTTTTTTGTTAAGGGTTACGTACTCCAATAAACTTGGCAATACCCTTACCTTAAATTTGGAAATGGAATTGAGGGCTATACTGGATAGGTTATGGACAATAAACGGATTCCTAAAGCGGTCCAAAACCTCTTCGGCAAAGTTGTCCAGTTCCTTTTTATCCATGGGAAGGGTTGGGTTGATCTCGTTAAAGATGGCATTGTTTACAAAGGCACCGGTAAAATCGTTGTCTACGGTCTGCTTTACGGTGGTATTGCCGTATAATAATGAAAATGGGACCATAGCGGTATGTGCACCGTTCAGGATCCGAACCTTTCTGGTTCTATAGGGCTGCATGTCCGCTACTATCTTTACATCCAGATCGGTTTTATGAAAGGGCAGCTTGTCCTTAAGGGTATCATCACCTTCGATTACCCATAGAAAAAATGTTTCTGCCGCTACTATTAAATTGTCCTTGTAGGATAATTGGGCATTGTAGGCCTCAATGTCATCTTTGGGATAGCCCGGTACAATACGGTCTACCAGGGTATTATGGAAGGAGCAGTGTACGTTGAGCCAAGTTATAAAGGCTTCGCCCAGTTTCCAATCATCGGAGTATTTTAAAATAATTTCCTTAAGACTGTCCGAATTATAATTGATCAGCTCACAGGGAATTATGGTCAGGCCCTTATTGGCATCCCCTTTAAAATATTGAAAACGATGGTGCAACAGCAAGGTGAGTTTGGCGGGAAATGAACTAGGTGGCCGCATATCCATAGTGTCTGTTTCCACATAGGCTATGCCCGCTTCTGTAGTATTGGATACAATAAACTGAAGCGATTCCTCCTGGGCCAAATTTAGATAGTCCTCAAAATTGCTATAGGGGTCGATTCCTTTTACAATATTGGTAATAAGTTCTTTTTGTTGAATCTCTTTGCCTTTCTGAATACCTTTTAAAAACAGGGTATACAGTCCGTCCTGGTCGTTCAACATTTTCACCATGCCCTGCTCAATGGGCTGTACCACCGCTATGCCCGCATCAAAATGGACTTCTTCATTTAATTTTTGGAAGGCGTAATCCACAAAAGCCCTTAAAAAGTTGCCTTCGCCAAATTGTACGATCTTAATTGGCGGGGTGGATTCCAGATTGGTGTTTGCTCTGTTCAATGTTTTCATGTTTTTAAAATTATAGGTTGCTATTTGCCAGACATATTCAAATCTTATTCAATAGATTTTTTTATTATGTTCGATTTCAACTTTTTAAAGGGAACTGTTTTTTGGGAATGCAATAAAAACTGATCTATTCTTATTTCTATATTAATGTAATCGATTACACAAAAATACTGTAAATTATTTTATGTCCAATCGTTTACTTTGTGTTTCCTATATTTTTAGATAGGGGAATAGGGGGGCAATGGGTTAATTTATGATCGTGTCACCACATAAAACATAATCAAAGTTTAGACCGTTAATCGTTTTGGACATATATCTTCGTAATGTTATAATTGGATTACTTTCTTGTCCCTGTTGCTTTCCAGGGCCGCTTCAATTATCTTAATTACGTTCTTTCCTTCCTCTCCTGTAACCGGGACCGGGGCATTATTTCGCAAGGCCCGGTAAATACCTTCATAGTATTCCATATAATCCCCGTTTAGGGTAGGTAGGTGTTCCCTAATAATTTTACCATCCCTTTCGGTATGCAATAATCCTTTTTCCTTATCCGGTTCTGCACCCCAATCCTTGGAACCCGGGATTTTTCCGGCCTGTAGTTCCGCTTCCTGAATATCGGCTTTGGACTTAATAAAGGAGCCCTTGGTTCCGTGAATAATATTTCCCGGCATCTTCTCCCGAACGTAATAACTGGATTTCAATATAACCCTGTGGGTACTATAGAATAATTTTACATCAAAGTAATCACCTACTTTGGAATTAGGGCGAAAAGTATCCAGATCTGCAAATAGGGCCGTGGGCATCCCGAACAATACCAATGCCTGGTCTATTAAATGGGAACCCAGATCATATATGCTTCCAACGGCGGCCGTGGGGATTTCCTTATGAAGTTTGTAGCTCAGCCCCGGGTCATAACGGTCATAATGGATCTCTGCTTCAACAATGTTTCCCAACGATCCTTCATCCAATATTTTCTTCAAGGTTTTAAAATCACTGTCATATCTTCTATTTTGGTATACGGATAGCATTACATTTTTTTCCTTGGCCAATTGGATCAGTTCTTCCGCCTGTTTCACCGTTGCAGTGAACGGTTTTTCTACAATTACATTTTTTCCTGAAATTATGGCCTGTTTGGTAAAATCATAATGGGTAACACTAGGGGTATTCACTACTACCAATTCAATATTTTGGTCTGTCAACATTTCTTCCAGGCTGCGGAAGGTCTTTATATTTGGATATTTGGCCCGGGCATTGTTTTTGGTCCTTTCCCAAACCCCATACAAATTAAAGGCCGGATGTACCTCAATGAAGGGAGCATGAAAAACGTATCCGCTCATTCCAAAAGAGCATAAGGCGGTGTTTATGGGTTTCATTGTTTTAAATGTTTTAATGGGTTCTATAATAATCTATTTCCAAATAATTTCAAATTAATTCCGAAATTTATTGATCAATCTATAAAAAGGTTGGGCAATGCCAGGGACAGCCATGGAAACAAGGTCACTAAAATCAACACCAAAAAACTCACCAATAAAAATGGAAGTCCGGCTTTACTTACCGCCCCAATCGAAATCTTACCTATACTGGAAGCTACAAAAAGGCAAACCCCTACGGGTGGTGTAGTTAACCCTATAATTAAATTAAGCACGGCTATCACGGCAAAATGTATGGGATCAACATCTACCGCGATGGCAACTTTCAATAGGATAGGAAAAAGTATCAATAGAGCGGCAATGGTCTCCATAAAGGTACCAACTACTATCAATAACAGATTGATCAGTAAGAGAACTACATACTTATTGTCCGAAAATCCCAAGATTTCCATTGATATCTCCTGTGGAATTTGTTCCGTAATCAATATATATCCAAAAAGATTGGCAAAACCTACCAGGACCATCAAGGAAGCCGAAGTTTTCATGCTGTCCAGGATAATGACCTGGGTATTTTTCAAATTCAATTTTTTATATACAAATTTTCCAATAATCATGGCATAGACTACTGCGATGATAGAGGCTTCCGTTGGGGTAAATATTCCGCCCACAATACCATAAAGGATAATGAAGGTCATCAAGAGCGACCAAAAGGTATCCACAAAACTAGCTGCCACATCCCTTAGGTTACTGCGCTTGTGCTTGGGGTATTTTTTTCGTATGGATATAAAATAGGCTGTCAACATTAGGCCAATACCCAATAACAGACCGGGAAGCGCTCCTGCCAAAAATAATTTCCCTACGCTCAGGCCACTCAATGTGGCAGCTATGATCATGGGTACACTGGGAGGAATTATGGGCCCAATAGTGGAGGAAGCTGCGGTAACGGCACATGAAAAATCCGTATCGTAACCTTCCTTTTTCATGGCCGGGATCATAATGGAGCCCATACTGGCGGTATCGGAAATGGCCGTACCGGATATTCCCGCAAAAAGCATGGAGGCCCCAATATTGACAAGGGATAGACCTCCACGAATATGGCCCAAAAGGTGATTGCAGAATTTAATTATTTTTTCGGTCAACCCCCCTTGGTTCATCAGATTTCCTGCAAGGATAAACCCGGGAACACTGAGCAGGACAAAGACGTCTATGCCCGAGTACATTTTCATGGGAACAAGGATCAAAGGCACCCCTTTAACGACCAAATAACTTAAACAGGCAAGTCCCAAGGCAAAGGCAATGGGAAAGCGAAGTATTAGACCAAGAATAAAAACAATGACCAGGATCCAAATCATAGATTAGAATTTTTCATAATTTTTCTTATGAGGTAATAACATATTGAGGCGGACATTATAAAGATGCTAAAAAAGGCTATGCCCATATTGAAGCCCATACTCGGGGATTTTTCCGACAGTCCCAAAACCACAAATTTAATGGCGTATATGGCCATAACAACAAAAAGGACCAGGGTAATTAAAGGTATTGCCAGATTCAATATTTTTTTGATCCTTTCCGGAAACCTATCGAAAAACATATCCAAGTGTACATAAAATTCATTCTTCATGGCCAGACCGGCTGCAAAGGACATTGCATAAATAAAGAAAAGTCGGGAAGCCTCCTCGGTCCAAGGTGGGGTGTTAATGGGCGAAAACCGACAAATGATTTGAAGCAGAACGGTGAACAGCAGGCCATATGTACTTAGTAAGGTCCCCATTTTTAGCAGGCGGCCAATGGTTTTATTTAGCATCGTCTTCGACTTTTTTTAGTGTTCTATATATTTTTTGTATTTCGGGGGAGAGGCTTTCATAAATGGCCTTTTCGCTTTTTTTTGCAAAGGCTTCCTTGTCCACCTCTATAAATTGCATGCCTGCGGCCTTCAATTCATCCTGTACATTTTTCTCGTTTTCAAGATAGAGCCGGTGTTCATAAGTCTGCATTTCTTTTCCGGCCTGTAGAAAAATTTCCTGAAGGTCCGGGGGCAGTTTTTGAAATTGTTTTTCGCCCACTACCGGGTATACCCAACTAATGACATGTCCTGTTAGGTTGAGGTATTTCTGTACTTCTGAAAATCCTGCGTTATGAATCATGGCAAACGGATTTTCCTGGGCTTCTATGGTTCCCTGTTGCAGGGAAGTAAACACTTCTGAAAACGCCATGGGAGTTGGTTTGGCCCCTAGAGCGCTCCATGTGGTTACAAAAGCGGGTACATTGGGCACTCTAACGATAAGCCCCTTTAGGTCGTCCGGGTGGCGTATTGGCCTGTTGGACGTTAAATGCCGTGGTCCCCTTTCAAAATGGCCGAGGGCGCGAAGTCCTGCCTTTTTGATCATTTCCTCTTCCATTAATTTCCCCACCGGACCATTAATATAGCGGTTCATATCGATAGAGTCCCGCATTAGGAAGGGCAGCTCGCAAAAAGTGGCCACCTCGAACCAATTGGTCAGGGTAGATCCGGTTGCGGTCATATCTATAACCTCGGCCTGGATCAGGCGAATGGCCTCGATCTCTTTGGCCAATTGCTCCGAGGGGTATAGTTCTACCTTGATACGTCCTTTGGAACGTTCTTCCACAATTTCTGCAAAATGGGCAAAGGCCTTGTACCAGGTATGGTCCTCATTCACCAATAGAGCGGTCCGCATCAAAAACTCGGGTTCCTTTTTTTGTGTTTTACATTGGGTGAAAAGTAATATAGAGGATAATGGAATTATTAATGTAGCAAGAAAACGGGCCATCCGAAACGGATTTTTCATGGTATTGATACTAAATTGATTATTCCGTATAAATATAACCATTTAGTTTTATCGGCTATTAAAGTTAAACGGGGTAAAATGGAAGAATATAATTTTGGAAAGGGCCAGATTTCCGCAAACGCTCATTGTCCTTTTTAAGGAGAACTTGTTTTTAGGCCGATTTTCAGTTTGCCTTGGGGGCAGTTTTTAGTCTATTTCCATAATAAAGGAAAGAAGCAGGTAGGACAATGGTTATAGGTATAAATCGTTCAGGGACAGATAATTTTGGGTGATACTAG
>CBFGWQ010000218.1:0-5929 GCA_965652575.1 uncultured Arenibacter sp.
TGTCGAAGTGACGACCCCAACCTTTTTATCTTTATCCATCCTAAATCCCCATCCCTGTAACAAATCCTTCCTATCTTCGTCAAACAAAACATATAAAGGATTCCTATGGATATCGCATTATTGCTTATCGGGTTCATTTTAATGTTCGTCGGCGTGTTGGGCAGTTTTCTACCGGTCCTGCCCGGAACTCCCCTAAGTTGGATAGGCCTTCTCCTGCTCTACCTTACAAAAGCCGTCCCTGATGACTGGGTCTTCCTAAGTATTACCTTGGCCATAGCCATAATGGTCTTTGCCCTGGATTATATTATCCCCGTTTGGGGCACCAAAAAATTCGGGGGAAGCAAATGGGGTATGATAGGTACTACGGTCGGACTTTTAATAGCCCTCATTTTTCCGGTACTTGGATTTTTCGGAATAATCATCTGGCCTTTTTTGGGGGCTTTGGCAGGGGAACTCATCAATAAGGCCGATGAAAAAACGGCCCTAAAGGCCGCCTTTGGTTCTTTCTTGGGCTTTTTAACCGGAACCTTCCTAAAATTCATGGTCACCATGATTTATTTAGGTCTGTTTATATATAAGGCCTGGGCATATAAATCGGACCTATTTCCCTTCTTTAATTAAGCGGTAATCTACATCCAGGTTACTTTTTCCTGCCAAGGCCCCTTGGTAACTTCGGGAATTTCTTCGTCATAATAGCCCATATAGAAAAAACCCAAACACACTTCTCCAGGATTAAGCTCAAAAAAATCGTCCATGTATTTAATCAGACCGGGAGAGCTCCAATAGCTCCCTATGCCCATCTCGGTACAGCAGAGCCACATATTTTGTACGGCCATGGCGGTAGCGGCCACCTCTTCCCATTCGGGCAGACTTTCCATTGGATCCCGCTGCATACAAATGGCAATAACTGCAGCGGCCTTTTTGGGGTTCTCTATCAACTTCTTTACCTTGAACTGCTTAGGCTTGGCTTCGGTTTCCATATATTTCAAGGATAGAAACAAGCCCAATTTTTCCTTGCTTTCGCCTTGCAACACTTTAAACCGCCAAGGTTCCGTTTTCTTGTGGGTGGGTGCATAATTGGCCGCCTCCAACACCCTTTCGATTTCTTCCCTACCAATAGGTTTATCATTATATTGGGCAGGAAAAATGGAGCGACGCCTCTTTATTATATCAAAAATCATAAGCTATCGATTTGAATATTGAAGTGGTTTAACCTTTTTGGATTGTAGCGAAAATTAGCAATTTTGTGACCAGTTGAAGGCTTTTTTAATCCCGAAAGCTTTCGGGAGCATAGCAGGGCTACGGAAGGAAAAAAAGACGAAAACTGGGTGCAAAAGAGCAATTTTTTAGCCAATTTTAAAAGTTTAAATCACTTCATTACAAACTAAAGTTTTTAATTCCCCTACTGCGATTGGTTTAACAATAAATTAATACAATGACGCATAGCAGGGTTTCTATTGTCCTCCTTCCAACAAACGGATAGCACCGCCCTTTGGGGAATGTTCTTTAGCTCAATAAATTTAACCTTCATCTGAAGCCCATATTGTAAGGAGGTAGGTATTATAGCTATTCCCATATTATTCTCCACCAACTTAAAAATAGTCTGGGCATGTACGGACTTATGGGAAACCTTGGGGGTAAAACCGGCATCCCCGCAAATGCCCATCACCGTATCAAAATACAACGGATCATCATCCTGGGAGAACAAAATGAAATTCTCTGCCGCCAATTGCCCTACATCCCTAAATTCCCGGGTCAATAAAGGATATAACTCCGGTAAGACCACGGAAAAAGTATCGGTATGGACCGGTTGAATGTTTAGGCCTTCGGGCACTCTGGAGGCACGTACAAATCCCATATCCAATTTATCCTTTAAAATGGCATTGATCTGTGCAGTATTGGACAATTCCTCCAAATGGGCCTGGATTCCAGGAAATTCCTGTTTTAACTTGATCAAAAGATCAGGTATCGTTTCTTGTATGGCCAAACCCAAAAAACCTATACGGACCTCACCAAAATTACCATCCCTAATATGCCCCAACTGTTTTTTGGCCACTTCCAAATGGTTTAGGATAAACTCTATTTCACTTTTGAGATATTCCCCCCCAGCCGTAAGGCTTACCTTCTTCTTGGTCCGGACAAACAGTTTCACCTCCAAAATCTCCTCCATCTGTTTAATCTGTCTACTTAAGCCAGGTTGCGAAATACCCACTTTTTCGGCAGCCTTTCTATAGTGGAGTTCTTCGGCAACCGCTAGGAAATAATTGAAATGTCTGAGTTCTATCTGATACCCCATAGTTATTAACTATATCTATTAAAAACGAAGTAGGTTATCAAACTTAACGAATATTTTTTATTGATAGAAAATAATTCTATGGTTACTTCCAAAAGCCTATTCCATAGTCCAAATCCTACCAACCGGTGGATTTAGGACAAAATAAATATCCAAAATTTTAAATATTACTTGGAATCCTCTATTTTTATGAGCTAAACAGCCCCTTTACCAAATATATAGACATTCTATTTAAGGATTGTTCCTCCTTATTGTTGAAACAAACATTCGATTTATAAGCCTGATCAAAACAATGATTCCCTGTCCCATCTGTAATCATCCCAAAACCAAAATAAAATACCAGCTTAAATTTAACGTATATGAATGTGCCAATTGCGGATTTCAATTTTGTCCCGATGCGACTTTCAACAAAAGTCTGGTTTCCGATCTTAATGAAGAAACCCGTGAAAAGGCACTCATCAATTTAAGGAAAGGGAATTTCCAGCATATCATCGCTTCCATTAAAAAAAATAAAAACATCAACACCAAAGGGCTGGAGGTAGGCCCGGGGTATGGCTGGTTTTTGGAGGTTTGTAGGGACCATGGCATTAGTTGCCTGGGCATTGAACCGGAAACCCGCTTCAATGAACACTACCAAAAGGAAGGCTTACAGGTAAAGAATGGTTTTTTTCCACAGGATCTGCAAGAAGAATCGGATTTTGATTTCATTGCCTATAACGATGTTATGGAACACCTGCCCGATCTAAACGGAATTATGGATGCCAATTATGGTTTGCTAAATCAAGAGGGCCTTTTGATAGTAAATTTGCCGCAACAGGATGGCTTAATCTATTTCATGTCCAAAATGGCCTACCGGTTCGGAGTAAAATCCCTGATGGACAGAATGTGGCAGTTTAATTTCCACAGCCCACATATGAGCTACTTTACCAAACAGACCCTATCTAAATTGGCCGAAAAGCACAATTTTGAGGCTGTAGCATCCTTTCCCTTAAAGACCATTAACATATCCGAAATATCCGATAGGATAGATCAGGACGACCAACAAGGAACACTGGCAAAAATAGTCGCCAAAATCGGAGTCTTCATTTTGTTCCCATTCTTACAGATTTTTCCGGATACCCGTTGTTTTATATTTAGAAAAAAGTAGATATATGTATTGAAAAAATGTATCGCCCTAAAAAATAAAAACAACATTTAAAATCGATTATCGTTAAAATGTTAATTTAGTTTGTTCATTATCACGAATTGGCAGCCTGGAATTGTTTAATCCCTGGCTGTTGAAACGCCAAGAAGTATAAAATCGCCAAACTCGATGATTGAAATATTACTAAAAATTAAAAAATCGATAAACAAATCTACCGGATTTACCGGCGATAACAACAACTCTTTTAAAAATCCGGTTTTTATATTGCTTTCCGTGCTTTTGATTGCAATGATGCTTACGGCCTACGCCAATCATTTCCATAACGGCTTTCATTTTGACGATAACCACACCATAGAGGAAAACAAGGCCATCAGGGAAGTAAACGTACCGGCCTTTTTTAAGGATGTCACCACTTTTAGCACACTCCCCAGCAATAGGTCTTACAGACCCTATACCACCCTTGAGAATGCCATTGATTACAACCTTGGAGGCGGACTAACCCCCCTTGCATTTCATATCCACATTTTTGTATTTTTTATTTTGACCTGCGCCGCACTTTGTCTTTTTGTCAAGAAACTTCTGGACAAATTGGAATACTCCAATTACAACCCCCTTTGGGGACTACTGGTAGCTGCCGCTTTTGGTCTATTGTGTGCCAATGCGGAAACGGTGAATTATATTATCCAACGATCGGAAATTGTAGCCGGTTTTTATGTACTGCTGGGATTTGTGGCATTTTTGAGTGGCGGAAAATGGCGAAAATGGCATATTTACCTCATTTTTCCATTTATAGGATTCTTTTCCAAGGAAATGGCTTTGGTTTTTTCGCCACTACTTTTCCTATATCTATTAATTTTTGAGGAGGAGGTAGATCTTTTGCACTTCTACAGGGGAACAGAATTCAAAAAATGTATCCGCTCCTTTGTAAAGGTATTTCCGTCCTTTGTACTTACCCTGGCCTTTTTAATTTTTTATTTTGGTATGCTCCCGGAAACATTTGCTCCCGGAGGGCCAGATCGTTACAACTATTTAATTACCCAACCCTTGGTCATGTGCCATTATATATTGACCTATTTTATCCCCTATAACCTATCTGCCGATACGGATTGGACGGCTTTTGAAACCATTATGGACTACAGGGCCATATTGGGAATAATTGGAGTAGGCATATTATTATTCTTGGCACTAAGAACATCTAAAAAGAGGGAAACCAAATTGTTTTCCTTTGGCCTGCTTTGGTTCTTTATCTCGCTCCTGCCCTCTTCCTCCGTTCTTCCCTTTGCCGAGGTACTTAACGATCATCGAAGCTTCATCCCCTATATGGGACTTACAATAGCTTTTATTTTTGGCGTTAAATACATTCTTGAAACCTATTTTCCCAAAATATTGGCTTCAAAAAAAGGGCTGTCCATACTATCCCTGTTCATAATCTTTTTCTTGTTCGGCAATGCCTATGGGGTACACCAGCGCAACAAAGTATGGAAAGACGAACTTAGCCTTTGGAAGGATGTTACTGTAAAAAGTCCAAAAAACGGACGGGGCCATATGAACTATGGTCTTGCCCTAATGGCCCAGGGCGATTATGCCAATGCAGAAATATCGTTCAACAATGCCCTGGAATATGTTCCCTATTATTCCAGTATCTACACCAATCTGGGTATCTTGAAAAATGCCATAGGGGATAAGGAAAATGCGGATATGTACTTCCAAAGATCCTTGTCCCTCGGTGATGCCAACCATAAGACCAAATACTTCTATGGTAGATATTTGTTTCAAAACAATAAATTCAACGAGGCCATAGAGCAATTTAAAGAAGTAGACCAAAGTGTCCCCAACTATTTGGAGACCAACGACTACATCTTCAGATCCTATCATAAACTGAACGAATGGGAGGCTATGGAAAGTTTCAGTAAAAAAGTCCTTGCCAACTGGCCCAAAGATGAAACTTCAAAAAAATATTTGGATATTGCCCTGAACAAAAAATCCGTACTTACCGTTTTGGAAGAAGAAATCGCCAGAACTCCCGGTCCGGAAAAATACCTAAATTTGAGTTTACAATATTTCAATGAAAGCAAGTACGAAGATTGTATCCGGGTAGCGGAAAAAGCCTTGGAATTAAACCCGGAATACGCAGAGGCCTACAACAATATCGGGATAGGACATTTTTATCTTTTGAATTATGACCAAGCCATTGAGGCATACCAAAAAGCCCTGAAATTAAATCCGTCCTATCCATTGGCGAAGAACAATTTGAAAAATGCCCAGGACAAAAAGAAGGATATGGCCGAAGCTATTTTTAATTTATCGGATAGGGAAGCATCTGATTATTACATAAATCTTAGTCTTGAATTTTATAAAAAGGAGAAATATCGGACCAGCATCGCCGCCGCCAGGAAGTCGATCGCAATTATACCCAATGCCATTGCCTATAACAATATATGTTCTTCCCATAACCAACTAAAAGAATACCAAAAGGCAATAGCGGCATGTAA
>CBFGWQ010000219.1:0-5918 GCA_965652575.1 uncultured Arenibacter sp.
AGAGGGGAATTGTTAGTAACCAAATCCATGACCATCGTAGTCACTTCGACAGAGTCCCTTTTTCGGGACTCCCGATAGCTATCGGGAGAGAAGTCGCACACAGTTGGTTTTGAAACTATCCCTTGATTTGTCGACTTTGGACCTTGTTCTTCATGTAGTTCTCACCTGATATTTATCGGGATGAGCTGGGACTGACAGGTGTGTTGCCAAGAGCCTAAAGCCTAGAAACTAGAATCAAGAGTCTAGTTTCTAGATTTTCAATACTAATCACTCAATACTATTTTACTTCTTACGTTAAAATTTCTTATCGCTAATTGTCCACTGTTAATTGATTCAGCTTCTGAAGACTGCCCACTATTACTGTTCACTGCCAACTAATTATACCCCCTCACATCCCCTATTTCCAAAGTAATTGGGCCGATACAGTGTTTATTGGGTAAAAAGGCACCACTTTCCGTAACCTGCCAATCGTCCCAACTGGCTTCAATACCGCCTAAAGGGATAATGCTGACCCACATTTTAAAACTTATTGGGAATCCATTGGGCCGTAATTTCCATAAATAGGAATCGCCCGGAGTGTCGCCACCACTGGTATAGGTTACCAACAGTGCTTGGGTCCCGTCCTTTAAGGTTACGATACTCCTTTCCGTACCGGGATTAAAAACTTTGAAAGGGGCAACCATCCAAAAAGAGTCATTATTGAAAAAAGAGGTGGCCTTCTTGATAAGCTTTTCCTTTTCTTGGCCTTCAAGGGGTGTCTTATCCTTGGCAACCGAACTTTTTGCGGGTACCTTCAAGTCGAGTTTCACCTTATGATCGCCCCAGGCAACAAATACAGTATCGGTGTCCTTATCCCAACGATAATGGTGTTTCCCATTGGCAAAGGACCATTCCAGAAAACGTGTGTTCTTGTAGGCTTTATAATTGAGGGCAGTTAACATTTTCATGGCCAGTTCATCTGCATTTTTGCTCCTGATCCCCTTGGGTAGCGGCTCGTTGTACACAGCATATAGGATACCGGCCAAGACCAGCAGCAACAGCAATGCCCCAAACACTATTTTACCTATTTTTTTTAGCAATTGTAATCGTTTTTATGGGTTGGCAGTACATTTAGCGATCTTAATATACAAATTGGGAGCCAAATATATTCGGTTTTTCCTAATATCCTACAGCGGTATCGTCCCCACGTCTATCGGCACCTCCTTCAAGTTTTCCGTTGGGCAATATCTTAATGGCATCTACCATGCCTATAATTGGGGTGTTTTCTTCATTAATGATATAGCCCTTGCTTTTTAGGGCGTTGAGTATGTGCTTTTCAAATCCTTCGGGTTCAAAAACTATGGCATCGGGCAGCCATTGATGGTGAAAACGGGGAGCATTTACCGCATCCTGCATACTCATATTATATTCGTAACAATTTAGAATGGTCTGGGCCACGGCCGTTATTATGGTAGATCCTCCCGGAGTACCGACCACCATCCATAACTTTCCATTTTTTTCCACAATGGTAGGTGTCATACTGCTTAACATCCGTTTTTCAGGGGCAATACTATTGGCCTCGGCACCTACCAGACCGAACATATTGGGAATCCCTGGTTTGGCACTAAAATCGTCCATTTCATTATTTAGAAAGAAACCGAGTTCGTCCGAAAACAGTTTGGAGCCATAGCCTCCGTTAATGGTAGTTGTGGCCGCAACGGCATTTCCAAACGAATCTACAATAGAGTAATGGGTGGTTTCATCGCTTTCCAGTATTTGTATGTCCCCATGGGACACTTCAGCGGATTTTGAAGCTTTGTCAAAGGAAAAATTTTGCATTCTTTCTTTTAAGTACTGTTCCGATAAAAGTTCCTTTAAAGGGATGTCCACAAAATCCGGATCTCCCAGAAAATAGTTTCTGTCTGCATAGGCCCTACGGGCAGCCTCTGTAAACAATTGAATGGATTTGACCGAATTATGTCCGTAACTGGAAAGATCGTAAGGTTCCATCATCTTAAAAATTTGATTTATCGTAAACCCGCCACTACTGGGGGGGCTCATGGATATAATTTTTATGTCCTTATAATGGAATGTAAAGGGAGACCTCCATTTGGCTTCATATTTTTCAAGATCTTCGATAGTTATATAACCACCTTTGGCCTGGATAAAATGGGCCAATTTTTCTGCTACTTCCCCTTTGTAGAATCCGTCTTTGCCCTGTTCTGAAATTTTTTGGAGGGTATTGGCCAAAGCAGGGTATTTTATGGAATCCCCCACCTTGTATACAGTGGCAAAAAAGGTACTGTCACTGTTCACTTCCATAAAAATGTCGCGATAGTGCTCCAGTCTTTGGGCCTGTTTTTCGGTTACGATGACCCCATTTTCGGCCAGATCGATAACTGGGGCCATAATTTCCTTTAGGGGAAGGGATCCCAATTTTTCATGGACGGCAATTATACCGGCCACGGTACCGGGAACCCCTACAGCGGTTGCCCCCAAAGTACTCTTATCTGGAATTACATTTCCCAAAGTATCCAGGTACATATCTTTATGCGCAGCCAATGGTGCTTTTTCACGGTAGTCCAAAGCCCCAATTTCCCCATTAGTTTTCCTATATACCATAAAGCCTCCACCTCCGATATTTCCGGCATAGGGGTAGGCTACGGCAAGGGCCAGTTCCGTAGCGATCATTGCATCGAAGGCATTACCTCCCTTTTGAAGGATGTCCGATCCAATCTTTGAGGCCTCGGCCCGTGCAGACACCACCATGGCATTCTCAGTTACCAACCCTGTGGGAATGGGAGCGGGTACGTTCCTGCAACTGATAAACAGGATGGTACCAAGCAGGAAACCGGTAAAACGGATCATAGGCAATATTTTTTCAAAAAGATAGGCCTTTTCCGATTAAAAATAAATTTTAACATAACACTAGGATTAAAATTTACGGATGCTCCCTATAGTCCCGAAAGCTATCGCAAGGGGTAAAACGGGTTTTCAGATTACCCTTGTTAAGGCCATTTTTGTCATGTACTTAACAAGGAGATATATTTTTGCTTGGAAAATATGATGAGTTCTTCGAAAAAATCAGTGAATTCCTTTTCAAAATCGGTGTAATGTTCCTCCAGGTCCAAAATGGCAAAATTCATTTTGGATTTATTTTGTGTACGTCTGTTCATGCCGTTCAAGACCCGGGATATTCCATCCATTTTGGCATAATTCAAGATCCAATTATCAGAAATCATATAAGGCATCATGCGCTTTACCCCAATGGGGAGTATATCGTAATGGTTTTCCAGAAGATCGTAAAAATTGTCCACAAAGTGGGGTAGTGGGGTATTGGCGTAATCCGACCAATTTTTGGCAAGAAAATGATCATAGAAAATGTCCACGATTACACCACTATAATGACTATAATTTTCATGTAGTCGCTTGGTACTTTGCCTTACTATGGGATGTTTGTCCGTATAGGTATCTATGGCACGGTGCAGTACGATTCCCTTTTGAACTTTTTCGGGAAGGTGCTTGTATTTATTGCCCCGTATACTGTCCGCTATAAAATTTCCGATAGTGATCCCATCGTCTTCAAAAGAAAGATATAAGTGTGCCAAAAAATTCATTTCCCCTGACCGAAGTTTATTAGGTTCGAATTTACAACTTAGCGGCTTAGGATTTAAACCTAACCTTTTATATTTGTAAAAATTTATTCATAAAATATGACTTTAATAAAATCCATATCAGGAATACGGGGTACCATTGGTGGTAAGCCGGGGGATAATTTAACGCCAATCGATGCGGTTAAATTTGCGGCTGCTTACGGTGTTTGGTTGAAAGAATACTCCAAAAAGGAAAAGCTAACGGTTGTTATTGGGCGAGATGCGCGACTTTCCGGGGAAATGATCCAGAATTTGGTAGTATCTACCCTTGTAGGATTGGGAATAGATGTAGTGGACCTGGACCTGTCCACAACACCGACCGTAGAAATAGCGGTTCCTTTGGAAAAGGCCGATGGGGGTATTATCCTTACGGCCAGCCATAATCCAAAGCAATGGAATGCCCTAAAGCTTTTAAATGAAAAAGGAGAGTTTTTAGATGCTGCCCAAGGTGCCAAAATATTGGAAATTGCAGAAAAGGAAGCCTTTAATTTCTCGGAGGTGGATGATTTGGGGACCGTTAATAGGAACGATTCCTATATAGATATCCATATAGATGAGGTATTAAACCTTTCCTTAGTGGATGCAGATGTTATTAAGGCTGCCAAGTTTAAGGTAGTGGTAGACGGTGTAAACTCTACGGGGGGAATTGCCATACCTAAACTTTTAAAGGAATTGGGAGTGGAAGTGGTGGAGCTGTATTGTGACCCTACAGGACATTTCCCCCATAACCCCGAACCTCTAAAAGAACATTTGGGAGATATCTGTGAATTGGTAGTAAAGGAAAAGGCCGACTTTGGAATCGTTGTAGATCCAGATGTGGATCGTTTGGCCTTTATTACCAATGAAGGGGAAATGTTCGGGGAAGAATATACCTTGGTGGCCTGTGCGGATTATGTATTGGGAAAAACCAAGGGTAGTACCGTTTCCAATCTTTCCTCATCCAGGGCTTTAAGGGATATATCCGAAAAACACGGGGGAACTTATGAAGCTGCGGCCGTAGGCGAAGTAAACGTGGTGGCCAAAATGAAGGCCAACAAGGCCATTATTGGTGGCGAGGGCAATGGGGGCATTATTTATCCCGAAAGCCATTACGGAAGGGACTCCCTGGTAGGAACCGCCTTATTTTTAATGTTGATGGCAGAAAGGGGAGGTACGGTAAGTGAGCTTAGAGCTGGTTACCCTAGTTATTTTATGAGCAAAAAGAAGATAGAACTTACCCCCGGTCTGGATGTTGACGGTATTCTGGTAGCTATGGCGGAGAAATACAAGAATGAGGAAATTTCTACCATAGACGGGGTAAAGATCGATTTTCCCGAGAACTGGGTACACTTGCGCAAATCCAATACCGAACCCATCATCCGAATCTACACGGAAGCCAAAAGTCAGGCCGAAGCCGATGGTTTGGCAGATAGAATAATAGGTGAGATAAAAAAGGTAGCCGGAATATAAAATAATAATTTAACCAAGGGCCGGGAATCACTTATTTTCGGCCCTAATTTTTAAATTGGACAAATGAAACGCCACATTTCAAAATTACTTCTAATTGTTTTCATGGGGGCCGCTCCCTATTGCAGCTATGGACAGACAGATACCCTTAGGGTGATGAGTTTTAATATCCTGCACGGGGCCACTACCAAAAACGACTTTAATCTGGATACCATTGCAGGAGTGATCAACCACTATAAGCCCGATCTGGTGGCTTTACAGGAAGTCGATTTTAAAACGAATAGGGCCAAAAACTACGATTTGCCCACCCAACTGGGAATCCGTACAGAAATGGCCTCCCTATTTGCCCGGGCCATGTATTATGATGGTGGGGAGTACGGGGAAGCGGTGCTGTCCAAATTTACCTTTATTGGCAGTGAAAAATTGGACTTGCCCCATTTACCGGGTTCAGAGCCAAGGGCCGCCTTGGTTACCCGGATCAAAACAAAAAAAGGGAACACCATTCAGTTTGTGGGCACCCATTTGGATCACTTAAGGGATGAAACCGATAAAGTAATGCAGGCCAAGGCTATCATTGCCCATTTGGGGGATACCGATCTCCCTACTTTATTGGTGGGCGATCTAAATGCAGAACCAAACAGCAACACCATTTCCATTATTTCAGAAAAATTTACAAAACCCGAACATCCCAATGCCTGGAAGGACACTTTTCCTGCCACTGGTCCCAATATTTGTATTGACCATATCATGTACAATCAGCCCGAAAAATGGCAGGTATTGAATTATGAGGTATTGTGTGAAAATTATGCCAGCGATCACTGTATCGTGATAGCGACCCTG
>CBFGWQ010000220.1:0-5818 GCA_965652575.1 uncultured Arenibacter sp.
AGCAAGGGTGGATAAAGACGATTCCCGGCATTGGTACCTTTGTCACTAATCCTGAGGCGCTGGCCGCCACCCAAAAAGTGAGGGCAGCTAAGCATCCTCCGCTGCAAGCTATATATGATTTCCGGAAGGATTTTATTTTGGATACTCCTTTGGAGAACAATCTGGAAGCCTATTCTTTTACGGCCGGAACTCCAGATTATCGCGTGATAAAGGCTGAGAAATTGGTTCGTTTTTACGCCTCGGTATTAAAGCGGAAAAATGGATGGGGCCTAGCGTCGAGTACACATGGCGACACTTCCTATTTTAGGGATCAATTGAGCAATTATCTAAACCTGACCAGAAAATTTCACCTTTCCAGAAATTTTTTGTTGCCCATAGCGGGTATAGAACGGGCACTGTCCATTTTATCACGGTTACTGATAGATCCTGGCGACATCGTCTTGGTAGAAGAACTTAGCTATTTCCTACCGAACATGATCTTTAACCAGGCAGGTGCCAAGATGAAGACCATCCCCGTGGACGCAGAGGGAATGGACATAGATTATATTCAAAATAATTATAAACCCGGGGAGATACGGTTGGTCTATATAAATTCAAGATGCCAATATCCCACGACCGTCAGTTTATCTGAAGCTCGTAAAAAGAAGTTGGTGGCTTTGGCAGAACGATATAATTTTATTGTGATTGAAGATGATACTGATTTTGAGTTTTCCCTTGATAAGCATAAAAAGGAATCCTTATTCAGTTTAAATGCGGGCCATCGTGTGATTTACCTGGGTGGTTTCGGGAGTTTCCTACACCCCGGTTTTCAAATGAATTTTATAATTGCGCCGCCGGATTTGTTGCGGGAGGGAGCCAAATATTTAAATGTCTTCGGAAAACCGGATCTGATTATGGAAAAGGCCTTGGGAGATATTATTCACCAAGGCGACATCCATCGATATCAAAGAAAGTCCAAAAAAATAATTGCGGAAAGAAAGGAACTGTTTGCACAATTGCTGAAGAGGTATTTTAAACACCGGATTGCTTTTACAATTGCCCCCACCGGGTTGGCATTTTGGGTTCGGTTCCCCGACTTCTTCCCACTGAAGGATTTACAAAGGAAAGCAAGGAAAAAGGGATTGGTGCTGCCAAGCGTTTGTCTTTATCAAAAGCGCAATTTAACGGCATTGCGATTGGGATTTCCCCATTTAAACCCCCAGGAAATGGATACTGCCGTTAGATTGCTTAGCGGGGCTTATGATGAAGCGGTAGCGAATTTGGCTTAGGTTGCTGATAATATTTGGCAATTTGAATATCTGTTGGGTTTCGTCCTATAAGATTTTCAACCGAAACGTATAGGGCGGAATGAGTAAGAATATTAGAAAACCAGGTAAGGTTAATAAATGAAAAACTTAAACATTTTATATAGAGATTGGGCTTGGGGAGGGTTTAAATTCATCAACCTAGAGCCAATTTTTTTAAACCTTCCAAGCCCAAAATCCTGCTAGCTATTTCATCCTCATTTCTTAAGATATAAAAGAATTCTAAAAAATCCTAGACTTTGTAGCTGTTACGCAACTATCTAAAACCGACAAAACTACTCTTTTATAATTTTAATTGTGTGGGTTTCCATATTGTCTTCCACTTGAAGTATGTATATCCCATTGTTTAGGAAGGAAAGGTCTAGCTGTGTTTGTAAAGCATTGATGTTTTTACTCAAGAGTTGTTCCCCACCCGTACTGTATATTCTTACGTCTTTTATAGTCTTTTTATTTCTTAAATTAAGCGTATGGGTTACAGGGTTTGGATAAACTTGCACGGTGGTTTTCTCAGCGGGATTATTGCCCATTCCCAAAGCATGCAAGTCGATGGTATATTTTATTAATCCCAGATCTATACTCCCTATATAAACCTCGGCACTTTCTTCCTCGAATTTTACGGTGGCGTCAACAGCGGTAATCTGTAAGAGTTCTTCATTTGCAATAGCCTCCCATGTTTGTCCCCCATCCAGAGAATAAACAATCGTAAATTGTGAAACGTCAGAATCAAATACAATTCCCACTAGATGCGCATCTACAAACTCTGAATGGAATGTTCTATGGACCAGGCCATCATAAATTTTAGACCAGGTTGCTCCCCCATTTAAGGATGTGAAGATGCCTCGATTGGTAGAAAGTGTTACTTGGTCTTCGTTTAAAGGATTTGAAGCCAGATGGATAATTAAATCAGTTCCGGGGAGCAGTTCTTCCAAGCCCGTGCTGGAATTTGCCCAACTTAGCCCCCCGTCTTCAGTTTTATAAATATTTGTTCCTATGGAGATTAGTGCCTTATCCACATCATTTTCATAAAAATATATACCTTTTATCAAACCCGTTTCTGGAACTGTGATGGCAGTATTGGTAATATTGTTTGGATCGCTTATATCGGCTTTCCAAAATTCAATTTCTCCCATATTATTGGATAGGGAATACCAAACTTCATTTGGGGTATGTGGATCCACTTTTAAGGCATCCACATAGTTCATATAAGTATTGTAGATTTGAAATTTATTTTGTCCATGGTCATTACTAACTTCTAGGTCTGCTCCAAACCAACCGCTACTAAAGGTAAAGACTCGCCCCTCAGTGGTCGTATCTACAAACAAAGCAGGGGCATCGCCTTGGGTATAGGCATCCAAGGGAACAAGATCAAATGCTTCTTCGGTCTGGGTGGCTAGATTCCGATGTACAAAGCCATATTGCACTCCGTAATATAAGTGCATATCGCTCTGCGCAAATAGACCTATTGAGCCGGTTGATCTAAAATACTTATTTTTTTTCCACGTTATAGTAGCCCCACCATCTTCAGAAAACATTGGAAAGTAATCACTATTGATAAAAACTTCCTCCTCATTAAATGGATTAAAGGAAAGATTCCATCCTGAATAGTAAGTATGAACATCGATGGGCTCATAAACATAATGTTCCCAACTTGTTCCGTTATCATTCGAAACAACTATTTCATTTTCTTCCAGTACAATGATATGACCTTCTGTAATAGGATTAAACGCTATTACATTGATATTGTTTAAGCTTCCTTCCGTCCAGGTTAAAGGAATCGCATTCCAGGTTTCTCCCCCGTCGTATGAACGATAAAGGTTTTCTGGGCTGTTGCCAAAGCTTATTCCTGTGGCTACATATATTTCGTCAATATTGAAGGGGTTGAAAGCTATGGGGTGTAAAATAATATTTTCCAACTTCAGGGTCCAAGTTTGACCGGCATCGGTGGAAGTCAATAAACCCCCTTCTACCCCGTTTGGCCCAAACCCTCTGGTTAATATAAGATGTTGGGGATTCTGTGGATTAATTGCAATATTATTTAGAGAAACCCCATCATAGTCACTTTTAGAATAAACTTGATCCCAGGTTTGGCCACCATCCGTAGTATAATAGGTTATTTCATCGGTGCCAAAATCAAGAACGGCATTCATTAATATAATGTCGGAATTTTGGGGATAGATAGCGTATGACTGGATATATTTTACATTGGCACTATTGGGAATTTCTATTTCTTTGATTATAGCATTTGTGCTCAGATCTAAAATGAGGATACTGTTGTCAGCCGAGTCGCGATTGTATTTTACGAAACTCAATGCCATATTATTATTTGTCATTCTCAGGTTTTGAAATTCATTGGCGTCCTGATATCGCATCGAGAATAATACATGCCAAGTCTCTCCGTTATCTTCCGACCGTAAAATGTGGTTATTCATAGAAGTGGCATATAGTCTATTTTCCACAGTAGGATGGTATGTAATATTAAATATCCTACCATAATCTTCAGACCCCACAAAATCCAATTGGGCATATAAGGGGATAGCGGCATTAAAAAACAGCGGTAAAACTAAAAAGAGAGTAAAAAGATTTTTCATCGTGTACTGGTTATAAAATTAATTGCAGCGCTAAAGTGTAAAATCAAATTGAATTTCACATAGAAGACCACACGAATTAATAGGACATGGGAAAATAAATAATGGGACAACCAGATATTTAGATATGGGAGAGATACGGAAATAGTTCGGCCGTTTCTTGAAGCCCCATTTTTTTTGCGATACGCTCTTTTCTTTTTCTGCAGGCATCTGGGGTAATATTCAACAGCGATGAAATTTCCTTGATGGATAGATTCATGTACAAATAGGATAAAAAACGTATATCATTCACATTGAGATTTTGGTGTTTTTCCCGCAGCGAGCTCAAAAAACCATGATTGGTTTCTTCAAAATGTATAAGAAAATCATCTTTGGTGTTATCCTTTTTGATTTGTTTGTTTAAAATGGCCACATACTTTCTGACTTCAGGTTTGTTTGATAAATCTACTTGCTCTTTGATGTTCTGTACCACTTCCTGCAATACTTCATTTCTATTGGACATATTTAATGCCTTAACCGCCAATGTCCTGTTTTTTGCTTCCAGTTCACTTTCCAGTTCCAGCATTTTAATTTTTTGATTTCTTTCAGCAATTATCTTTTTTTGCTTATCTCTAATGTGGGCATTTCTCCAGGTCCAAACAATCACTAGAATTATAAATACAATTGCACTGAAGGAAGCATAGAGCATTTTACGTTCTGCTTCATAATTTTTGGTTTTCTCTATCATTTCAATTTCATAATTCCTCATGGCGAACTTTACACGGTTTGCCTCAAACTGGCTACTGCTCTTTAGATGGTATAGACTATCCTTGAGAATTATGACCGTATCTTTGTATTTACTGGCCAATTCGTACTTTTTTTCCCTATAATTAAGATTTGAAAGATGTTGGAATATATTTATTTGCGTGTCCAAACTATTATTGGAACTTTGGGCCAAGGCGGCAAACTCTTCTGCTTTTTTTATATTCGCTTCGCTTAACGCTATTTTGGATAGTAAAAGCAGTCCGGATGCTTTTTGTTCTATAAATTCCAAAGTGGTCAACTCAGGTATTAAACGCAATAATTCTTCCTTAGCGTTTTTGCGTTCATCACTTAAATAATAATTTTCGGCTAATGCATATCGCCCCTGCAATAATACATTTTGATGGTTTTGAAGAAGCGGCAGCGCCTTCTGCAAATACGCCCTTGCATCCTCGAGTCGGCCTGCGCTATTGAGTGCCAGTCCTAAATTGACGGCATAAAGACCCATCTTAAAACTGTCGGTGTTTTTATCGGCAAGGGTATAAGCTTTTAAAAAATACTTTTCTGCCTCTGCAAGATTGTTTTCTTGATAGAAGAGAATCCCAATATTATTGAGAACGACCATTTCCTGGGTTGTATCCAAATAACTAAGGGCAATATCATAGGCCAGAAGGTAATTTTCAAGGGCTTCCCCATAATCGGAAAGTTTATAGTAGTTTGCTCCAATATTGTTTAACGTCAAGAATAATTCTTTGTGCCAACCTTTTTCCTGGGCGATTTTCTGAACCTTGGTAAGTATTTCCAGAGATTGGGCATGCTTATTTTGATGCATCGCTTCAATAGCTTGCTGTATAAGTATATCACATTCGGGTCGTGTTTCCTCTTGTGCATTTATAATTAGAAATAAAAAAATTAGTAGCGACTTCATTGGGGAAACTTTTAATAGTGGATCACATATATTAATTAGGGCACAAATTATTATAAAAATGTGAATAGTATAAAAAAGTGCTTGGAAATAAATATGCTATAATCACTTACTTAAACCATGCATTAATTCCATAATATAAATCGTTCCTGATTTATTCAGTCTAATGATCACAGCATCCTCCGTGCCGCTGGGCACTCCTGGAGGGCTTCCAAGACCTGCGCACTACATTCCCTCTTCCTTTCATTTTTATGGAAACTTAG
>CBFGWQ010000221.1:0-5798 GCA_965652575.1 uncultured Arenibacter sp.
TCAGGTCTATGGACCCCTGGTCATCGGTCATGATTACAATGACGTTGGGTTTCTTCCCTTGGGACTGGGAAAAAACTCCCTGGGAAAAAATTAAAAAAAGTACTGTTAAGGCAATGCCCAAAGGTTTCTTGAATACTTTCATCTATTTATATTATTTTAAATTTTATTCATCCCAATTACTATCGGGAACAACACCCGTAATAACCATCCCCGTCCGTGAGAATGTAGTTCTTATGGATGCTCCATTTGGTTTATTTGGAAATTGGTTTAATTATAGGAAAGAATTGTGGATAAACCTATTCTTTCCAAGCATTATTTCTATTTCCCCTTTCAGCACCAAAAAGAGAAGTTATTTTCTTTTTCCCAATTAAGAAAGAATCAATAGCCCGGATTCTGTTCCAAATTAGTGTTCAATAAAATATCCCTATCCGGTAAAGGCCATAGGTAGTCCCTTGACGGATTAAAACTTCGTTTCTCTATTACGTTGCCATCTTTGTCCATACCATCCGCGTTCATAACGGTTTCGGCAGTGCGCCATCTAATAATATCTTTATAATAGAGGCCTTCCCCTGCAAATTCGACCCTTCTTTCCAAACGGACTACATCCCTAAATTCTTCCTTGCTCAGGTCTGGAGCAACATCCGGCATGTCTACCGAAACACGGTTCCTAACCAAGTTAATGGCATTGTACGCCCTTTCAGTAGGACCGTTCAGCTCATTTTCCGCTTCGGCAATAGTCAGTAAAATTTCGGCGTATCTAATCAGAATTGGATTTATTTCCGATTGGTTTGGCTGGGGAGCCGTCCTTGCTACATCATCAACATAATAGGTGTATTTCTTAAATGCATATCCCGTCAGATCCGCAAAAAGTTCATCCCCGGTTACCAACTGACCATTGAACATAGATCCTATTGTTATCAACGTTTGGGATAACCTTGGGTCTCTGTTGGCACTGGGATTTTCCGGATCATATAGGTCCGAAGTTGAAATTGGCTCTCCATCGGTCATTAAATAGGCCTCAAACAGGTCTTTGAAAACATTTCCTTGTTGGAACAACTCGTGATAATTGTTGGTTACTTCAGGGAATTGAAATTGAATGTCGAATATTACTTCATTATTTCCTTCATTTTCCAAAAGAAAAAGTCCTCGATAATCAGGAAATAGGTCATATACTTCCAAATCTATAACTGCCTGTGCGGAAGAAAGTGCCCCATCCCAATCTTCATTGTACAATGCGGTCCTGGCCTTAAAAGCCAAGGCGGCGCCCTTGGTTACCCTGCCCCTATCCGAATTGGTATACGAAATGGGCAAATCGGCCACGGCCGCATCCAAATCAGAATAAATTACCTCGAGTATTTCCGCTTTGGTATTTCGGGGCAATTGCCCTTGGTCGTTATTATTGGGAGGATCCAAAATTAAAGGTACCCCACCATAATACTCTACCAGATTATGATAGTAGAAAGCCCTTAAAAAACGTGCCTCGGCCTTATAACGCTTTTTTATATCTTCGTCCATTGGCACCAAATCAATATTCGCCAAAAGGGTGTTTGTGCGCCCAATACCCTCATAGCAGATACTGTAACGGGAATTGATAAGTGGCAATGTAGGATTGTTGTCCCCTCTGGCTATGGAGGAAGCTCCACTACCATCGTCGATCTCAAATGCATTTGGAGTTATATCCTCCAATTTCAACAACCAAGACCCTTCTCCCCTGTAAGGGGCCAACAACGATTCGTAACAACCGGTAAGTGCCGACTTGGCATTTACTTCGGAGGTCCAGAAAGTTTCTACATTGCTCTGATCGGCAGGTTCCAGATTTAATTGATCCTTGGAACAACTGGCAGCAATTATTAGCCCACAAAGTATTGTGGATATATATGTGATTTTTTTCATCGTATTTTTTTTAGAATGACAGATTGAGACCCATGGTATATATCTTCGTTGACGGATAATTGAAAAAATCATTCCCGAGCAACTCCGTTTCCGGGTCAAAATCTTTCAATGAAGTAAACGTAAGCAAGTTCTGTGCGTTGCAAAAAATGGATAACTTGGTCATTCCTATTTTGCTTAATATTTCCGGCTTAAAATCGTACGTTAATTGGATATTTTTCAACCTTAGGTAAGAGGCGTCAAGCAGCCAATAATCACTATCCCTAAAAAGGGTGTTCTGGGTATCTTGATATCTTGTTATAATTGGAAAACTGGCATCCCTGTTATCCGGAGTCCATGAATCATTGGCCCAGCCCACCGGCAAGGAAGTTCCGAACCAAAATGGAACCCCCGATACATGCTTATTGTAAGTCTGCACATCCTCTACCCCTTGCCAAAAAGTATTTAGGGAAAAGTTTTTGTACGCCAGCTTAATATTGAAGGAATAGGTGTATTTTGGAATGGTATTCCCTGTAGCCTTTCTATCGTTCAGGTCAATGACCCCGTTATTGTCCAAATCCTTAAAACGTATATATCCCGGTTGGGTATCGGCACCCTGAAATGCATGCGCATCAATTTCTTCCTGTGATTGGAACAAGCCATCTGCCTCATAGAGGTAAAACTGGTTTATAGGCCTTCCTTCCTGTGTAATATTGAAGGGTCCCCTACCATCCGAAGAAAAATCGTCCAAGATGATCTCGCCATTGAGATTCACGACCTTATTGGTGATATAGGTAAGATTTCCTGAAACATCGTAGCTAAAATCACCTACAATATTTCTGTATCCCAAGGATAATTCGACCCCTTTGTTTTCAATGGTACCAATATTTCTGATCGGACCCCCCAAGGCGCCTACCTGCGATGGAATTCCGACAGGTCTCAATACATCCTCGGTGGTCTTATCGAAGTACTCCAGACTGGATGATAATTTACCATTAAAGAAAGTGGCATCCAGACCAAAATTGGTAATGGTAGTGGTCTCCCAGGATATTTCATCATCATTGTCCACAAGAACGGCAGTGCCCGGGTTGATCGTACCTCCAAATACATAATCCTGTCCCGGGGAAATTAAATCCAGATAACGGAATAAACCTATACGCTCATTACCCAATTGCCCCCAGGAAGTCCTAAGTTTCAATTGGCCCAACCATTCTACATCTTTAAGGAAATTCTCTTCATTTAATCTCCATCCGGCCGAAACGGATGGAAAGAATCCCCATTTATTTCCTTCGGCAAAGCGCGAAGAACCGTCATAGCGAAAATTGGCCTCCAACAAATACTTATTGGACAACACATAATTGGCTCGGCCAAAATAAGAGATCAAACTAGATTCGGTAGTAGTACCGGATACAATTGGATTGGTACTCCCTGCATTCAACTCGAACAAATCATTACTCAGATACCCCTCATTACTTGCCATGAAAAAGCTTCGATTGAATTTTTCATAACTGTTGCCCAGCAATATGGACAAATCGGTATTATCGTTGAAGGTCCTATTCCAGTTCAAAGTATTAAAAATAGTCCAGTTCTGCGATTCAACATCTTGTTGATCCACTCCCCTTTCCTGTCCTTGGAAAGTGACATAAGGATTTCCTCCGGCCTGAATCTGTGTAGGCTCTTTGGTCTTTGCATCATAAAGCGTTATTTGGGGGGTGAATATTTTGTATCGTTGGGCATCACTTGTAAAGCCCATATTGATCTTGTACTTAATATCAAACGGCAAGCTAACTTCCGCAAAGGTGTTGAGAAACAATTTTATGTTCCTGATATCGGTACCTCCCTCATCGGTAAGGGCCAGTGGGTTCCGGAAGCGTCGGTGTCCGGGAATATCAAAGAAGTTCATTCCGTAATTCCCATCCTCCAATTTGGCAGGATGATAGGATTGGGCCTTAAAGATCATTTGCATTACTTCCGGGATACCTTGTGGGGTCCCCCCTAGAACAAGCTGGCCAACAGGCTCGTTCATATCCTTGTACGATACATTGAAGGTACCCCCAATGGTAATTCTTTCGTTCATCACCGAATTAATGTTCAGGTTGGCCGTATACCTTTTGGAATCCGTACTCCTTAACACCCCGTTTTGATCCAACAGACCCAAGGATAGGGCAAAAGAAGTTTTATCACTTCCTCCGGTAAATCTCAGATTGTGTTCTTGAATAAATGCCGGATCGAACATTATATCATACCAATCATTGTTGGGGTAGGT
Organism: uncultured Arenibacter sp.; assembly: GCA_965652575.1. Lineage (GTDB taxonomy): Bacteria > Bacteroidota > Bacteroidia > Flavobacteriales > Flavobacteriaceae > Arenibacter. Next base: position 4,136 of record CBFGWQ010000221.1, read on the forward strand.
ATATGGATCGGTTTGCATTCCGGCCCGGTATTCATCTATTAGGCTTTGGGGAAAAACCAATGCATTTTCATTGGTTCCAAAATTCAATTGGGCCTGGGAATACAGTTCCATCCACCGTATTGGGTCTTTAACCACCCTTGGCAATGAAATAACCTCTTGTACCCCAACCGAGGTACTATAGGATATTTCCGATTTTTGCGAACCCTTCTTTGTGGTTACCAAAACCACCCCATTGGCGGCCCTGGACCCGTATATTGCGGCGGAAGCGGCATCCTTTAGAACGGTTATACTCTCAATGTCGTTTGGATTTAGATCATTAATGGAAAATTCTATTCCGTTAACAAGGATCAAAGGGTTATTATCGTTCAATGTTCCAACACCCCTTACCCTGATGGTTGCAGCATCATTTCCCGGCTGTCCGCCAACTTGATTTATATAAACACCCTGGACTCCCTGAAGCGCCTGACTCGCACTTGTAATCGGCCTATTCTCCAAATCCTCACTCTGAACACTGGAAACCGCACCTGTAAGGTTCAACTTCTTCTGTGTTCCAAAACCAACGACCACTACCTCGTCAAGACCGGCCGAACTCTCTTCCAAAACAACACTTAGGTTGGTCTGGCCGCTAACCTCAACCTCCTTCGTGGCAAAACCGATATAGGACACCACCAATACGGCATTGTCATCATTTAGGTCCAATGAAAAATTACCGTCAAAATCGGCCTGGGTTCCATTGGTGGTTCCTTTTTCAAGAATGTTTGCACCGGTCAACGGGGCACCATTCTGGTCTATGACCTGCCCCGATACCTGAATTTGATCCGGAACTTTATCAACATAGGATTGATCGGGAACCTCTATGGTCGCTACCGACTTTTGATTGCGCGTTAAAATAATCTGTGTATCCCGAACTTTATATTTGGTATTGGTACTTCCAAATAAAGTGGCAAGCACCTTGTTTATGTTCTCCTGGTTCGCCCTTAGCGACAATTTGCGCTGCAAGTCTACATCCCTGGTCTTGTAGACAAATCGAAAATCCGTTGCAGATTCAATATCATCTATTATGTCTCGGACCGTTGCGTTCTCAATGTCCAGGGTAACCTTAGTTTTCTGTGCATAACTGTCATTGGCCTTCAACCCTAAAAGGGTCGTGAACAGCAATAACGTGGTCAGTTTCATTTTTAGGTCAAATTTCAACAAAGGTTTTCCCAACCTCCATTGGTTAAATTGTTTTTTCATATTTTTGAATGTTAATTGTGGTTAGCATATAATTGTGCAATCACTCTTTATTGCCGGGAAATGTTAGCGCATTTTCCGGTTTTTTGTTTTTTGGTGATGGCATGTTCAATAATTTTGGTTTACGTCATATATTTGGTTTTTTGGTTCAACTTATTTTCTTGGCCTATCTGATCAAAACCTTATTGTTTTCAATTAGATATTCTATTTTATGGGTATCGTTGAAATAACTGAGTACCTTTTCCACCTCAACATTGTCAAAACTTGCATTAAAAATTTCCCGGCCCAGTTCCCTATTGGTATTTTCAATTTCAATATTATAATGGCGTTCCAATTTGGTCAGGATACTGTCAAATGTCAAGTCCCTGAACACCAAATGTCCTTGCATCCATGAGGTGTACAGACTGGCATTTACCTCATTGACCGTGAT
>CBFGWQ010000222.1:0-5721 GCA_965652575.1 uncultured Arenibacter sp.
CTTCGGGACTTTTTATTAAAAAATATTCTGATAAATCCAAAAAATAACTTTACCGTATTAAAATATTTAAAACGGCATTAACACATCACTTTTATAATTTGGGGAAGTTTCTCGTAAGAGATTTCCGAATATAAGGAGAATTTTCTATTAAAAAAAAGCTCTTCTACTATAAATGATCATCACTTCTATTGAAACAGAGATTTGCTCAAACTTTTCCGAATACTTAATTCCCCTAGGGTATTTATTTTTATAATTTCCTTAAAATCAATCTTTTGAAAAACCAATCCTGTTCGGAAACCAAAACGGACTTAAGCCGTTTTATTTTTCAAAAACGACTTGTATCCAAGACTTTTTTACTACGGTGCCCTTTGACCGGAATATAATGCAGGGCAATGGGCATGGTCTGTCCCTAAATATAGAACTCTTAAATCCTTTATCTATTACTATCCATATTTAACAGCAATCATTATATATAAGGGAATGTGATTTTAAATATATAACAATTTTGTTATATAACTTTTTTGTTATTTTTACCGTTCAACGACTATTTATTAAAATGTCCCCACTAAGCAAAATTTATCAAAATCTATTTATTTTAATTTATCTGAATGAAATTGTCCCACTCTCCCTTGAATTAAAATCCTTCTTGGCCAACAAAATAAAGAGAACGGTTTTCGCAAAAAATGAAATCATTCATAAAGAGGGTGAAATCTGCAATAGGTTATATGTAATTAAAAAAGGATTGGTCAGAGGGTATTTCGTTAGTGATAAGATCGATGTCACCACATGGATCAGTTTTGACAGTGAAATTTTCACCTCGATCACAGGATTTTTTAAAAATGAACCCGCCAGGGAAAATATCCAATGTCTGGAAGACACGCATTGTGAATATTTGGAGTATCAGGATTTTCAGTATTGTTTGAGGAGCTTTCCCGAAATGCGGGAAATAAACCGGATCATGATGGTGGAATACTATATACATGCGGAAAATAGGGCCTTTATGACCCGGATTCCAAATGCGCAAAAACGTTTGAAGTATTTTTTAGATAATACCGACCCAAAAATGGTGGAAAGGATTCCCAAAAAATATTTGGCTTCCTTTCTTACCATGCGCCCAGAAACACTTTCCCGAATAATCAACGAACAGGCCAAAAAACTTAAATCCGACAATTCCGCCATATAAGCCGTAGATTCCCTACTTATTATCCAGATTCCATTCCGTTTTATCTTAACAGATATTATAGCCCTACAATTTTTTATTTCCCCAAATTCAAAAGGGAATGTTTTTAGTGTTCCCAACCATATTCCAAATTATAGATTCGTACATCGGCCCTATTATACCGCAATCCTATTTTTACAGCCCCCCTTTTTAACTCCATTAAAAGGACCTTAAAATAGGCGATCCAACTCCTAGTCTACAGATTTTTTTTATTGAATACCTCTTTATCATTTTGTAGGAAAATCAATAATATTATCGACAAAATGTATTTTTTATCTGTTCATTTACCTAAAAATGTAAGAGCATCTTGATATATATCAAGTCAGCTGAAGATTGGAAATACTACAAATATTCCTGGTCCGTTATCCTGCAAAACAAAAATTTATATGACGAAAAATATTACAAAAAAGAATTCAGGCAAACCAACACTTTTATAACAAATAACCTATCAATTACATCCTAATCACAAACCTACAAACCAATTTTATGAAACTAAAAATTAATCAAATCGTACCAATCCTTCTTTTATTATTTGCTTTGGGAAATGAAATAGCTTTTGCCCAGACCAAAAGTTTGGTCGTGATCGATCAGGCATTTGTACAAAAAGAGGACGTACTGTTAAAAATCCCATCGGGAACGACCGTACTACATTTAAAAACAACTTCCAATCCGTGGAAGGACATTCGTGAAAAGCTTAGCTCCGATACCGACATAAAGCAAATTCATCTTTTTGCGGAGTCGGGATACGATTCCCTATTATTGGGCGGTATTGAATATAACAGGGACAATGTGCAAACAGAATTTGAACTTGCCATGCTGGAGGGTATTTATACCGGAACCCACTATCAATTAATGCTCTATACCTGTAATTTGTCTTCCAATCCGGAAGGATTGGAACTTATAAAAGAGTTGGGCAATAAGACTTATTTTAATATTGCAGCTTCCACAAACTGTACAGAACAGTTATACCACAATATAAACTTCGATTATACTACGCTGGACCAGCCTATAGCAGGTTCAATTTTCAAAAACTAAACCAATCAATAAAATGAAGAAAATTTTTAAACGACTCGTCGTAATGGTCTTCCTATGCCAAATAGGACCCATTTTTGCACAAAATGTTGGGATGACCGTACAGCAAGGCCCCAATATAGATGTTATGTTGACGGTAGGGACCGCCAATGTAGACCTTAGTACTTTTGAATCGGACTTGGAACAGGCAATGCACAACAAAGGGATTCCACTTGGAAAATTAAGGGTGGAGGCCTTTCAGAGAAGTTCCATATCATCCGATCAGGCCGATGCAAGTGATATATTCAATAGTTGGAACAAAATGAATTTCAATGGTACGGAACCCCCTGTCCATAATAGTTATTCCGGCAATTACTTTTCCTTTGATGCAGGCACCAACAGGGTCTATGCCGACTATGTCGCTCGATATAACGGATACGGATATGCCATGTACGATCCTACAGGGGATATTTCGGATGGTACCATTTCCGCTACTTTTGGACTCAATGGGGCACCTGGGGCGCATGCCGAGGTAGGATTTATATTCCGTAAAGTAGACAATAATAATTTTTATGCATATATTATTGATAACCACACGGCATGCGGAAACTTAATGAATTATGCCAATGGTGATGGCTATCCGGCGGAAGCTATATTAAAGAGAGAGAATGGCGTTACGACCATAATTGCCGTAAATACGAATAGTTCAAGAACAGGACTGCCAAGTGGATGGAACTCTTCCAGATCCGATATGTTCGCTGCTTATTATAATGGGCAACAAATCGATTTCAAAATCGAAATGGCCGGAGACAATATTAAAGTATCCCGAAGGGGCGGAGGCGGAAACGCAGGGACCGATTGGATACAATCCTTTGACATTACGGAAAATACGCATTCGACCGGTAGTTATGGTTTTTATGTACACGAACAATCGGGTGCATATTTTAAAGATATTGAGATTACAAAATTATCCCTTAGGGCATTCAAAGATGTTTTAAGGGAACCTCAATGGCGCAGTAAGGCTTTACGCTTCAATGTAAACTTGGATAATCTTGAGGTTGCCGATTTCGAAGATGACAGCGATCTTTCCGAAATCTTAATGAGGACCATCAACGAGGACATCCATTATTTAGGATGGGGGGTAAATGCCAATCAGGCCCAATTTGAAAGGTTCATTAGCCAAAACAATACGCAGGGAATTTTTGTAAACAGGGATACTAGTTCATACGCCAGTTCCGTAGATCAAATTGCCCAATATATCTTTGAGCAATACCAAGTGGGTACAATAAGTGAAGGGAATTATTTTATTGCCGGTACTTCTGTAGAAATTGATGTAAACCCTACACAACTCAAATCCAACACGGCCAATGCAAATTATCCGGCAGGACGTTGGAAAATAACACATGACGAAACCCATTTTCAGAACAATACGGGAAAGGTTTCCTGGGACGGACTTTATTTGGAGGATGTACCGGAACTCTATAATAAGACCGGTAAATATTCCTTTACCTTTGAGGACCTTCCAACTTCCCCTACTACGCTCTATTTCCATAGAAAACCTGTGGCCAGTTTTACCTACAGTCCAAATTCAGGACTTATAAACGATACTTCCTATGACCTGGATGGAGGCTCCAATAATGGAATAGCCCAGGCAGAATGGAAATGGAAAGAGGTGGATGCCCAATCAATAAACGATTGGAATTTGGGACAATTCAATAAAAATGCTGTCCCTAACGGACAATATTTAATCATGTTGAGAGTTCAGGACCATCAAGGAATATGGAGTAGTCCAACAAGTATTTTTGTAGAAAAATCTGCCGCAACGGCCGGAACAGAAGATCTTCCAATAGCACAGTTCAACATTAGTCCGGACGTATTGACCACCTATGCCGGTACCATGACCATAAGCATAGATAACAACTCTGTGGATCCCTATTCCAGAACACTGGAAAATGAAGAGTGGATCGTAGTAAAACGCGTTTATGACATCAACGGCGATCCTACGGATACCGAAATACACAAGGCCTCCTCTCCACTGACGGATTTCACGACCTTCAACAATGAAAGCGCCGAATACATAATAAGTTTAAGGACCCAAACGGATACTGGGGTATGGTCCCAACCTTTCTATAGAACATTGACTATTATAGATGACAGTACTGCCCCTAGTGCCATTGCTACCCCTCAAAATGGAAATGTGGACACCGAGGATATTATTACCTTGGCCTTTCAGGATGAATCTACCGGTAGTGGATTCGATGTACAACGCTATGCCATTACCCAAAGTAATTCAGTACCTGCCAATGAGGCTAGCAGTTGGAAATCCTGGAGCAATAGCCAAACCAAGGATATTACCTTCTCTTCCGGAGGTAACGGTTGGTATATCCATGCCCAAGTAAAGGATAATGCAGGAAACATGGGCAGCATAACCTTTGGACCATATGATGTAACTTTAATCTTGACTGCAGTGGATGACTTGGCACTTACAGATGAAGACACAACATCAACCCCTATTAACATCCTTTTTAACGACAAATATGACCTCAACAATGCTCCTACGATTACCATTACTGCTCAAGGAACTAAAGGTACAGCGGTTGTAGACGAAAACAACAACATTATCTATACACCTAATCCGGATGAAAATGGGACGGATACGGTAACCTATTTGTTGGAAGATTCAGGGGAGAGTTCCTCTGCTGATATTACCATTTCCATTCAGGCTGTAGATGATGAACCAATTGCCATAGCCGATAATTTTGAAGTAGATGAAAATGGAACAATAAATGAAGACGTCTCCGCAAATGATAATGAAGTTGATGGGGATGATCGTGTATACCACTTGGTGGACGGTCCGGCCTACGCCTCCAACTTCACATTTAATACAGATGGTACCTTTACCTATGAACAAAATGGGGACGAGCAGACATCAGATTCCTTTACTTATAATTTTGAAGATGCATTTTCATTTTCGGAAACAGTAACGGTTACCTTGACCATAAATCCGGTGAACGATCTTCCAACAGGTGGTGATGTTGCCGTGAATGTAGTAGAAGATATCCCAACCACTTTTTCCCCTGATGATTTCACCTTTAATGATGTGGATGCAGGAGATAGCTTTAACGGTATCCAAATTATATCACTGCCCTCCAAGGGAACATTGTTATATGATGGAAACCCAGTAGCATTGAACGATTTAATTGACGATGTTACCCTGTTGGCCTATACTACCGATTCTGGTGAATTTGGAACCGATTATTCTTTCTTCGATTTTAGGGTAAAGGATCAAGCGGATGCAATCAGCACAACAAGTTACAGTTTCAAAATTACGGCCTTGGAGGACATGGATGGGGATGGAGATCCAGATCTGACCGATCCGGATATTGATGGAGATGGAACAACAAATGAGGAGGACGCCTTTCCAAGAGACCCCAACGAGGATACCGATACCGACGGGGACGGAACGGGCGACAACGAGGACAATGACGACG
>CBFGWQ010000223.1:0-5663 GCA_965652575.1 uncultured Arenibacter sp.
AACGCAGTGAGAAACCGAAGGTTCACGAATACCCTTAAAATAAATATAGATGAGCTAAATCACACTCGTGGCTCAATCCATTTAGAATAGAATTTCCCCGCTGTAAAAGTCTCCGGACATGGCACTCTCCAATCCTTAAGTCCACAGTTGGCAACGACAGTGAGATCTATTTTTTGCCAACTGTTTACTGCTTGCAGCCTAGAGCATACAGCCTACTTTTTACAGCCAATTTATCGTCCAGTCCTTGCCAAGGAATCCCATTCCGTTCCATAACTCGAAAGGACAGTAACAACTTTTTTAGTACATGACAAGAATCGTCTTAATAAGGTTGTCCCTTTAGTCCCGATAGCGGAAGGAGGAATCAGGTTAGTACCTCTGGATATAGAATAAATAAAGGTATTTGGGGGAACAGAATCTCCCCGGCCAACAAGTTGGCCACCCCTCTTTGCCAAAGAGGGGAGCTGAAAAAAAGCTCCTCCCTTTTTCAAAGGGAGGTGTCCCGCCAAGGGCGGGACGGAGGGATCAGGGAACAAGTTTACAAAAAAACCTTTCCGATAGCCTCTATCGGGAGCGGCAAAAATTGAGAAGAATCTTTGGGAACTAAATTTTGTTATGTACTTACAGGAATTTTTTAATTTACAAGAAATCAATAACTTGCAATTATTTTTATGTCGAACTCATGGTTAGTTCGGGATTTAAGATTTCCTCAATTTTAGCAAGAACATCTTCCGGTGCAATGCTGCGCATCGCATTTTCGTATCCAGGGGGATATTTGTTTCCATAGACCGAGGTTGGGATCAAAGGAAATTGATCCCTATCCGCCAGCAATGCATTTTGGGGATCTTGTTTAAAGGGATAGAAGCCCGCATAGGGATGTGTAATCCCCCACAAAGTTAGGGTAGGTATTCCAAATAATGCCGCCAAATGGGCATTGCCACTATCCATGGCCAACATCAGATGTAATCGGGAAATTAAGGCCAATTCCTCCTTGAAGGCCAATTTGTCCACCAGATTGATACTGTTATGGAAGTTGCCTGCCCATTTATCAAGTAGTTCTCTTTCCTTTTCCCCTCCACCAAAAAGCAAAATTCTGTAATTATTGGTTTCGTTAAGGGCATGGACTATCTTCTCCATTAGATCCAGAGGATACATTTTGCCATCAAAGGCGGCAAAAGGAGCAATGCCGATCCATTTTTGTTCTTCTCCTTTAACCAATTCCCTGGTGGAAGGGAGTATGGCCCTTTTAGGGAGTAGGCTTGCTTTCTCCAAATCCAAGGGCATGCCCAGTTTCCCAAAAACATCCGCATAGCGTTGGTGGGTAGTGGTTAAAGGTTTAAAAACTTTATGGGTCGGGGAAGTCAATGCTTTTTTCCCTGCCCTGCCCTTATCCACTTGTACAAACGGAATGGATCCCAGCCTAAAATATAGTTTAAGGATGTTGCTGCGCAGCACATTGTGCAGATCGGCAACTATATCCATGTTTAGGCTTTTAAGTTCCTTATAGAGCTTCCAAAGTCCAAAAATGCCTTTGTGCCTGCCCTTTACTTCTGCCTCATAAACATTTACGTTTTTGAGTTCAGAAAAAAGAGGGCTAAAAAACGCCCTGGTAAGTACGGTCACTTTAATGTTGGGGTATTGTTCCAATAAGGCCGATATAACGGGAACGGTCATGGCTACGTCTCCCATGGCGGACAATCGAATTACCAGAATATGTTTTCCGTCCCTAGTAGCGGAAACGGCAGTTTTGGGAACTCTTTTCATCTGCTTATATTATTTTAAATTTCGGTCATCCCAATAGCTGTCGGGAGTGGCATCCTGAAAAATCATCCTCGTTAGTGTGGGTGTGGTTTTCGCGGGTGTTTCATTTATAATTTCGTTGATTTCGTATGTATAGAAATGGCAACAGATCGCCTTATGGAGCTTTGCGGAGAACAGGATTTAGGTCATTATCATTGTACATTTTCATCTGTTTGTACACTTTCATGTATTTTTTTCCGGATTCGATATCCTCCAATAATTGATCTATGGCAGTACATAGGTCTTTCTTTTGTTCCAATAGAACATTCAGTTTATTTTGGCATTTTTGTTTATGTTCTTGGGAGGCGTCCGTTCTAGTTACTTCTTCCTCCATATGGTATATTTTAAGGGCCAAAATGGAAAGTCGGTCTATGGCCCAGGCCGGACTTTCCGTATTTATGGTCGCATCCTTGTTTTTTTCCACAGATTGGTACTTGTCCAGAAAATAACTGTCAATAAATTCTACCAAATCTGTCCTATCCTGATTACTGGCATCGATCTGTCTTTTTAATTGTAAGGCGGCCACGGGCTCAATATTGGGGTCCCGTATAATGTCCTCATAATGCCATTGTACCGTGTCTATCCAGTTTTTGCGATATAGGAGATGGGATATTTGGTCTTTTGGATAGGGGTTTATAAACGCTTGGGATACGTCATCTTTTAGATGATATTTTTTTATGCTTTCTTCAAATATTTTATAGGCAAAATCACTGAACATAATAACAATATTTTAGGGTAAAGATACCGTTTATTTAAAAAACGGATTTTATTTATTTAAGGATTATTGTATTGCTGGGTTTTTACCTAGCCTATAGGCGTAGACGTGGAGGTGCAATCGAGTTCTATAGATTCCCCAACCCTTTGGTCGGGCCGGTTTGTTCATAAGACGACGATTAAAATTACATTTCATTACTGTCATTTGTCATGAAATAGGACTCTAAATCCAGTTTGTTGTATCCATTTAACAAATCGTTATCGAATAAAATAAGCTCATATCATAAATATCGGATAAAAGCGGATCATATGAGGAAATTTTTATAACAGAAAGTGGTTTGAAAAACGTGTACAATATTTTTTAAAGCACTGTAAAAAAGATTTGTGGCATAAAGGGGACTATAAACAATATAGCAATGCTGTAGAAGTCACGATACACATTTTGTCTTGTATCTAGGTTCTTGTAGCGTAGCGGTCTTGTTTCCAATACATCGTATGCTCTGCGTTGAGGTAGTTCATTATATTTTTTATTTTCTGTCTGGCAAAAGACCATTGACAAGAGCAACTATATTTATCTCATTAGCGTATTGGTCAGAAATACGATAAAGGGAACTATAACGGATACCATTAGTACAATTTCCCGCACACTGGCCTTTTTAATGGATTGGATATAAGTGGTGATAAAAACTACCGCGGGGAAAAAAGTAATTAGAATAGGGTGGGTTTCCGGAGTGGATTTTAGCACCTTCACCAGCAATCCTATTAAAAAGAGAAGGACTATTAGGCGCATTGTTACTATTTTTCCTACCCCTACGCTGCCCAATTTTAAAAAGGCCAAAAAACCGCATAGCAATACTATGGATACATAAAGAAATAGAAGGGTACTGTTGCTCCAATCATAGAAATAGACCGCATTGAACTGAAAATCGAAATAATAATGGTTCCACAAAAAAGCCATATTGTTGCCCAAAACCAGAACCGCCAACATAATTAAAACCATAGCAATTATGGCGGCGAATGGGACCAGCCAGTTTTTAATATTTTTTGGTTCGTAAAAGTAAATGGCAACAATTATGACCAATAGATACAATATGGCCCAGTCATAGAACAGACTGGCGACCATTATCCAAAAAGTGGCATCGAAAATTTTTAGTTTAATGTCTTTCAGACTGCGGAAACTCAAGATCCTGCGTATGGCCAGCAATAAAAAAAAACTACAGAAAATGGCATTGGCATCTATAAGCACTTCCGGGAAAAGTACAATTAACAGGGTATAAAATAGGATGGCCAATGAATTGCCCCCGGTAATCTTATTTCTTAAGGCAATAAAATTGACCACGAAAATGCTGAAGGACAAGATTCCCAGAATTGCCGTTTGTCCCAATAATTGTTCCGGGGAATACGATTTTTGAAATACAAAAAAATGGACAAACCAATAGAAAATAAAGAGGAATACCAGCAGTATTATATAATTTATTGGTTTTGTTCTTCCAAAAATGCTTGAAATCATCCTAGGTTTTTATATTTTTGCAAGGTAAATATAATTAAGATGGATTCATTTTTTTACGGTATAGAGGATTTATTTGTAAATGTACTTTTTGCACCTTTGGACGCGCTGCGTGCCATGGAGAATTGGTGGGCAGCAAACACCTTGAATTGGATTTTTATGCTTATCGGCACTGTCGCTTTTGTATATTGGATGTTGGAGTTGAAAAAGTATAACGATAAGGGCGAGGAAAATAAGGACGCTACCGCACACTCTTACCTATAATCGTATTTTTGGTTTCCGATTCGAATAAGGCTTATTTGGACCAAGTCCGATTCTTGGATTTCTTTTGAAAATTAAAATAATCCAAAATATAAAAGGGATAGCAAACACTATCCCTTTTATATTCTGTTCCAAATGTTTATCCCATATAATATGGGTTTGATATAAGCTTTCTGCCTTTAAATAGATCAACTTGTTAATTTTATAAGCATTGTCATTTCGACAGAGCTAGGGGCGAGCGACGAGAAATCTTCGGTTTCTCCCCATTCTTCGTTCGGAACTACAACAGTTCCCATCATTAGAATTCAACTAACTGATTAATAGTAGTTGTAGTCTTCCCTAAACGATTTATATATACTATGTAGTTAGCTGTCATTTCAAAAAACACGTGTTGTGAAATTAAATATAAACACGTAATTTTATCTTAAAGAAAATAGTTATGAATACTAAATTGACTTTGACAATAGAAAAAGAGGTCATAGAAATTGCAAAGGAATATGCAAAGGAAAAAGGACAGAGTCTTTCTGAAATGGTTGAAAACTATTTCAAGTTTGTAACCGTAAAAAGAATGGGGCTAAAAGAAAAGCAACTCTCTCCCAAGGTTAGAAAACTGAGGGGAATTATCAAAATAGATGATGAGATTGACTACAAACAAATTCTGACCGAAGAACTTTCAAAAAAATATGGAGTATAAACTTTTTGTGGATTCTGACGTAGTTATCGATTTTTTTACCGACCGTGAACCCCACGCAAATCCTGCAAGTGAAATTTTTGAGCTCAATGAGCAGGGGAATGTGAAATTGTATTTGTCAGCTGTGAGCATCAATAATATCTACTATATCACAAGAAGATTTTTAGGTCACAAAAAAACGCTCGAAGTCGTTGAGACGCTTACCGAAATGACGGAAATTGTCGGTACGACAAAAAAGGAAATCATCCAGGCATTAAAGAATGATTTTACGGACTATGAGGGTTCCGTTCAATATTCCTCTGCACTGACGATTAAAGACCTGGATGTAATAATTACCCGGAACATAAAAGATTACAGAAACTCTTCGATTGCAGTTATGACACCGTTGAATTTTCTGAAAATGAAAGAAAAAAACGAGAGCTAACAGTATGTATAAGCAATAGCGGCCGAACTGCCAATAAGAACAGAAGGGGTTAATTTGGCTTCAATACCTTGATAAGGACCGAATGACAATAAACTGTCTTACTGCTCATACACTAACCGGTAAGTGCCTTGAAACGGAGCTATTTTAGGGTGCCTAAAAGGGGTGGATCCAGCCTGTTTTTTCCCTATTGCCATATACGGACTAACTATGGACTAACTATGGAGTATCTATGGAGTATCTATGGAGTATCTATGGAGTATCTATGGAGT
>CBFGWQ010000224.1:0-5612 GCA_965652575.1 uncultured Arenibacter sp.
TGGTGGAGGCATGGCATTCCGGAGTGGGCTTGTCGTCCAGTGGGTAGATCAATTCCCCGCTCAGATAGGCGCCCTGTCCGGGCAGGGACAAAGGGGGCAGGGTAAAGTTACCGGTAATATCATTGCCGGTTTTAATGGCTTCAGTAGCCGTAGTCTTTTCTGTTTTATCCTTGCAGGAGAAAATCATTAGGGTTAATACAGGTAGTAAATAAGGGATACGTTTCATGTTAGTTTGTTGTTTTACCTATTTTATGGTCAATTAATAAATATATATTAAAATATAACTTAAATTTTCAATATGCGGGAGGGTCCCAAATGGTGGCCGCGATATATCTTTCCGGACCGGTTTCCTTATCCATAAAATAATAGAGGGCTACAATTTTACCGTCGACCCGTTGCACTACCCTGGGGTAGCCCAGATCTTTTCCGGATCCATCATCTCGAAGCACATAATCCCTGCTCCATGTTCTTCCATTGTCCTTGCTGATTTTGGCCCTGATCTCGCTCTTGTCGCGTTTATTTCTGATATCTTCCTCCGTGGCCCTGTAACCGTAGACCAAACATATTCTACCGTCCTTCATTTTTACCATGGCGGGGGGATTGCCCTCGCCGCAGTTGTCGACCGGATTGGGCAGTGGATTCCATGTTGCGCCATTGTCCTTGGATAGATAGGCATCAATATACCTGCGTTTTTCTTCCCTTCTGCGAGTGGTTACCAATATTTCGTTATCCGATATTCTCACGGAAGCCGGCATTATGGAAAAGCTTTTTGGTTCGGGACCGATCCACGAAAGAAAATCCCAGGTTCTCCCGCCGTCCATAGTTTTTACGCACATCACCCTACCTTCTTTTCCGTTTGCCTTGGCTGCCGTAAGAAAGAGCATGCACTCATCTTTGCCATCGATAATATAGTCGGTCCTTGCCCCAATACCGGGAGTTCCAAAATTGGGAAGGCGAAACGGGCCTATCCAGTCCTTCCCCCTGTCATAGGAGTACCATATATGGGATTCGGCACCGTGGTGGTCTGTCATACGTACCGTAAAGGCCAGATCGGGGTTGGTAAAATCGATTTGTTCCGCCGGGATTGGTTCAGGTGCTTTTACATCCTGTCTTATGCGGCCGTGATAGCTTCCATTATCCGGAACCACCAGGTCCCCGTCCACGGCTCCCGGGTCTTCCCCTGTCCATGTTTCGCCTCCGTCAAGGCTTCTTGCCAGCACGTGGAGTTCCGGATTTTCTTTGTCAAAATTATGGCGATCCGGACCTAGATCTTTGTAATTGCCCTTGGAATAGCCGACCAAAATTTCATTGCCCCAATTCCATATCCCATGGTTCGCCGGCCAGCCCCCGAACATTCCCGGTTCATAATATACTTTTACATGTTTTACGGATCCTTGAGCAAGCTGGGCATGTATATTCAGGGTCAGGAACAGGTAGAGCAGTGTAATAATTAAGGGATATTTATTGGCAATCATATATTTTGAGTCCGGGTTAGGTCATCATTTTAATTTTTTTCGATCCAGAGGTTTTCCACCCCTGGGTAGGGCCTGCCTTTTCCGGCAGTTCCGAAGAAGACACTATAAATAGAGGCTTTTCTTACTGACCGAATGTTTTTTACGGGCCTAATAAAGTGGCCCGTAATTCTGGCAGGCCCTATAGTCGGCGGACTCTTGATCCATTCCGAACGAAGCCCAGTCTTTGGGCCTAAAAATCCGTTCGGGCTCAATATTGTGCATATTTACCGGAATCCTGAGCATGGAACAAAGGGTTATCAGTTCATCGCCAAAATGACCGTAACTGAAAGCCCCATGGTTGGCCCCCCAATTGTTCATAACACTGTATACGTCCTTAAATGCCTGGTCGTTGTTCAATCTTGGGGCGAACCAGGTGGTGGGCCAGGTGGGGTTGGTCCTGGCATCCAAAGTAGTATGTACTTCTTCGGGCAGGTCTACCGTCCAACCTTCCACGATTTGCATTACGGGTCCCAGACCCTTTACCACATTTATCCTACACATGGTTACGGGCATTTCGCCTTTGGTGACAAAATGGGAGGAGTAGCCGCCACCTCCGAAATATTCGTACATGGCAGGAGGCCAATCTGTGGCTTCCAGGCATTTGGTCGCTTCCGTTTCCGAGATGTCCCAGAAGGGTTTCATGGCCGGTTTCCCGTTCAGGTCCTGTTGTCCGGTTCCATCCAGCGTTGATGACCCGGAATTGATAAGGTGGATAATACCATTGGCTGCTCTGCCCTGTAGTTTATGACCGGTAACCCTTTTCACGGAAGCCGGACTCCAATAGGTCCTTACATCAGAAAACATTTGGGCCTGGTTGGTCAAAAGATAGCCAAAGAGCATGGAGATGCCGTTAAGGCTGTCATTTTCAGTGGCCATCATATAGGGGGGGCGAATGCCGTTCCAATCAAAGGAAGAGTTAAGGATAGCTTCCATAAAATCCCCGTTGGGCATATAATCGTTCCACTGTCGTTGCCCTTGGAATCCTGCAGCAATGGCACCATGTCCCAATGCTTCCTCTCCAAAGCCCAATGCTGCCAATTTAGGGTTGCCGATCATGAGATCCCGGGAGATCAGTGTCATTTTTACTATGGTCTCCCATTCTTCATCCATACGCTCCCTGGATTTTTGTAACTCCTTGGCGTTATAGTTTTTTCCTTCCCTACAATGTTCTTTGGTCCATTTCAGGGCCACTTCAAATTCTTCGGGATCAAATATACCGAGTTGCATCCTGCGATTTACCTCGCTCATGTCCACATATTCGTTCCTAATGCCCAAATAGTTCTGAAAGAAATTTTCGTTTACGATGGATCCGGCTATCCCCATGGAAACAGAGCCTATGGAGAGGTAGGATTTGCCGTTCATCATGGCCACAGCGAGTCCCGCTTTGGTAAATTGCAGCAATAGCTTTTGTACATCCTCGGGGATATTCTCATCATCGCTGTCCTGTACTTCCTTGCCGTAGATACTAAAAGCAGGCACCCCTTTTTGGGCATGGCCCGCCAAGGCTGCGGCCAGGTATACCGCACCGGGTCTTTCGGTACCGTTAAATCCCCAAATGGCTTTGGGCCTTGTGGGATTCATGTCTATGGTCTCCGTTCCGTAGCACCAACAGGAGGTTACCGTTATGGAAAGCCCTACGCCTTCCCTAAGAAATTTTTCCTCACATTTTTGTGCTTCCGGTACCCTGCCGATGGTGGTGTCCGCAATGACACATTCTACCTTGCTGCCGTTATAGTTCCTTAGGTTGTTGGAAAGGAAATGGGCCACACGTTCGGCCATGGCCATGGTGGTCTGTTCCAAGGATTCCCTTATACCGCCCAAACGGGCGTCGATTACCGGTCTTATTCCTACTTTGGGGATTGCTCCCAGATGGTTGTGTTTGTTCTGCATTACTTAAATTTTGGTGTATTGAATGATAATTTTTTTAAATTTTTTGCAACTCCTGGGTTTCTATAAAGTCGCCCAAGGTGCCGTATTGCCCATACAGCTCCGTATATTTTTTGACATTTTCGGGGATGGGATAATATTCTTTTAGAAATCCGCTCCCCATGGCATTTTGTGCCTCAAGAAAGGTGTTATGGATTCCTGAGGCTACCGCAGCTGCCATAGCGGCACCCAGTGCACAGGTCTGTTCCGATTTAATTATCCGGATGGGGAAGTTGAGGACGTCTGCCAGGATCTGCATTGCGAATTCCGACTTTTGGGCCACTCCGCCTATGGCAATAATACCGTCTATACGGACACCTTCCGCCTGAAATTGTTCTACTATTTTTTTGGATCCGAATGCCGTAGCTTCTACCAGGGCCCTAAAGATATGTGGGGCGGTGGTTCCCAGGGTCAGGCCTTGAATGGCTCCTTTGAGATTTTGGTTGGAGTCCGGGGTTCTCCTGCCGTTCATCCAGTCGAGCGCAATTATTCCGGAGCTATCGATTTCTATTTTATCGGCGGCCAAGGTCAATTCGTTAAGGATACCATCGGTCATTTCTTCCAATAATTTAGCTTTTGTTTCCGGATCCAAAAGCATACTGTTCCCAATAATTTTTTTTGCGGGCCACAGCAACAATTCCCTATACCAGGCATAAAGGTCGCCAAAGGCAGCCTGTCCGGCTTCCAGTCCTATCATGTTTGGAATAATGGAGCCATCTACCTGTCCACAGATACCGCGGATTGCCTTTTTTCCTATTTCTTCCTTGGGGGCAACGATCATATCACAGGTAGAAGTGCCTATCACTTTTACCATATGATAAGGTTTTATGGCACTGCCAATGGCCCCAATATGGGCATCAATAGATCCGGCACCAATAATTACCCCTTTGGGTAGCCCCAGTATATGAGCCCATTCCTCGGAAATAGTACCTATGGCATGGTCGGAAGTGTAGGTATCGGTATACAATCGGTCCCTTAATCCGGAGAGGAGCGGGTCCAATCCGGACCAGAAGGTGTCCGGGGGCAGTCCGCCCCAATCAGGGTGCCACATCGCTTTGTGCCCTGCCGCACATCGGCTTCTTTTTAGCTTCAGGGGATCTGTATTTCCCGTGAGGAGGGCCGGAATCCAGTCGCAGTGTTCTACCCAGGAATAGGCTGCTTTGCGGACAGATTCATCTACCCTCAAGGTATGTAGGATTTTTGCCCAAAACCATTCCGAGGAGTATTCGCCTCCACTATATTTAGTATAGTCCTCGGTATTTTCGCGATGTGCCAATTCGTTGATTTCTTTTGCCTCCCCAATCGCAGTATGGTCTTTCCACAGGATGAACATGGCGTTTGGGTTTTCTTCGAAGTCCGGAAGCATGGCCAAGGGGATACCTTCTTTGTTGATCGCTATGGGGGTGGAGCCGGTTGTGGCCACGGAAATAGCGGCTATACCGTTTATGACTTCCTGGGAAAGGGGCGCAACGGTTTCTTTAACGGCTTTTTTTAGGCCTTCTATGTAATCCAGGGGGTGTTGTCTAAATTGGTTGGTCTCCGGTTGGCAGTACATGCCTTTGCCCCATTTTTCGTACAGGGCAACGGCCTGACCCATAATCTGGCCATTGGTGGAATCTATTATCATGGCCCTTACGGAATCCGTTCCATAGTCGATTCCAAGGGTATATTTCCGTTTTTGCATAGGTGGTTTGGTGAGTTGTGTAATTTAATTTAAACGTTTAAGCAAGCAATGTAAAAAAATATCTTCATACTCCTGTTATAAATTTGGTTTTTTAACAAATGGGGGCATTGGTTTGCAATGGAAGTATTTTGCGGCTTATAAGTAGCGTTTTTGGGGTCTTTTAACGGAAAAGGGCAGGAAAAATAGTATCCTACTGTAATTATTCAAAAACTATCCCTAAAGTATGGAGTTTTTTTATCAAATAAATTTTACTTTTGCAGCCGCGGTTTAAAATAATGGACTGCCAATGGCCTCATAGTTCAACGGATAGAATAGAAGTTTCCTAAACTTTAGATCCAGGTTCGATTCCTGGTGAGGCTACGAACCAAAGGTGGGCAATACCAAAAAGCGCCAGCTTTTAAACCGAAGCCCGTGCTGGGTGGAGCAGGAGTGATTCTTGGCGGGGCAACTAAACAGGACAGATGAAATTTATTTTCGTTTGTCCTGTT
>CBFGWQ010000225.1:0-5595 GCA_965652575.1 uncultured Arenibacter sp.
GGATACTAATTAGTGTTATAATGCGTTAGCTTTTATAAACAATGTAAATTTAAACAGATGAAAATTAAGTATTTATTACTTCTTCTTGTTGCCGGTCTTTTCCTTTCATGTTCTTCTGACGGGGATGATGATTTCAAGGAAGATTCAATAGTGGGGGTGTGGCAGGTCTATGAGCTTAAGGTGAACAATGATACGGCAAGCGATGACGAAAAAAATGTCAGGGATCTATTGGCCTTTTTAACCGAGAAGAAATGTTATGTATTGAGTTTCGATTTTAAACAGGATTTAACGGTGACCATTGAAAACTCGGTAGCGTATCTGGAAATAGGCTTAAATTCCGAAGGCAATGGTTTTGATATTCCCTGTCCCACTGAAAAGGATACGGAAACCACCGTCTATGTTTATGCCGATGGCCAATTAACCTATACCGATGAATATCAACAGCAAATCTCTATAGATGTCATAATAGATGGTGATGTTATGACCGTAGATGCGGCCGATCTTGATATTCCCAACCTAAATGCGGGGGGACAGCTTATCTTTAAGAGAAAATAAGAATCTTTTTAAGTTTTATTCTACTGCCCACTGCAACTGCCAACTACCTTAGTGGGCCTCCAGCCAGTTATTTCCAACGCCCAATTCTACATCCAGGGGTACGGACAATTCGTAGGCGTTTTCCATTTCCGCCTTTATCATGGTCTTTAATTCTTCCAATTCGGGCTTATATACGTCGAACACCAATTCATCATGCACCTGTAGGAGCATCTTGCTCTGGTATTTTCCTTCTTCCAATTTTTTGTGGATTTTGATCATTGCAATTTTTATGATATCGGCGGCACTGCCCTGAATCGGGGCATTAACGGCATTGCGTTCCGCAGCTCCGCGTACTATGGCATTACTGCCGTTGATATCTTTAAGATACCTTCGCCTTCCCAAAACGGTCTGAACATAGCCGTTTTCCCTGGCAAATTCTATTTGTTCGTTTATATAATTGCGTAATTTGGGGTAGGTTTTGTAATAGGTTTCTATGAGTTCCTTGGCTTCCGCACGGGATAGGTTGGTCTGGTTGCTCAACCCAAAGGCGGATACCCCGTATACAATTCCAAAATTCACGGTCTTGGCGTTGCTCCTCTGCTCCCTTGTAACATCCTTTAACGGCACATTAAATACTTTGGACGCCGTGGAAGCGTGAATATCCTCACCGTTTTTAAACGCTTCTATCATGGTAGATTCATCGCTGAGCGCAGCAATGATCCTCAATTCTATCTGGGAATAATCTGCCGCCAATAAGGTGTAGTTGTCGTTTCTCGGAACAAATGCCTTCCTGACCTGTCTTCCCCGCTCCGTTCTAATGGGAATGTTCTGTAAGTTGGGATTGTTGCTGCTCAATCTTCCGGTAGCGGCAACCGTTTGCATATAGTCCGTATGTACCCGGCCGGTACTTTCCTCTATTTGTTCCGGTAGGGCGTCCACATAGGTGCTCTTTAGTTTGCTGAGTCCCCGATAATCCAATACGTTTTGAATTATTTCATGTTCTTTGGCAAGATAGGAAAGTACATCTTCGGCGGTGGAATATTGACCTGTTTTGGTCTTTTTGGGCTTGTCCACCAACTTTAGTTTTTCAAATAGTATTTCGCCCAATTGTTTTGGCGAAGCAATATTGAATTCCTCCCCGGCTTCCCTGTAGATCTTTAATTCCAGATTTTTGATATCGTTGTCCAGGTCCTTGGAAAGCGAATTTAAAAAGGCCCTATCCAGTTTGATCCCTTCTTGTTCCATATCGGCCAGGACATGTAATAGGGGAATCTCTATATTGTTGAATAATTCTTCGGTACTTGCCTCTTTCAATTCCGGGCGAAAGTGTTGTGCCAATTGAAAGGTGATATCGGCATCCTCTACGGCATATTCGGTTTGTTGTTCCAGGGGAACATCCCGCATGGACAGTTGGTTCTTTCCTTTTTTGCCTATGAGTTCGGTTATGGAAATAGGGGTGTAGTTTAAATAGGTTTCCGCCAGTACATCCATGTTATGGCGCATATCAGGATTAATAAGGTAATGTGCAAGCATGGTGTCGAAGCATTTGCCTTTTATGGAGACCTTGTATTTGTTCAGTACCTTGATGTCATATTTTAAGTTCTGTCCAATTTTTTCAATGCCTTCCGCTTCAAAAAAAGGTCTTAGTTGTTCAATGATTTCCTGGGCTTTGGACCGGTCTTCGGGAAAGGGGACATAGAACCCCTTTCCTGCCTCCCAACTAAAGGCGATACCCACCAACTCTGCGGTAAGAGGATTTAATCCCGTGGTTTCGGTGTCGAAACATAC
The DNA here is from genome assembly GCA_965652575.1 of uncultured Arenibacter sp. Taxonomy (GTDB): domain Bacteria; phylum Bacteroidota; class Bacteroidia; order Flavobacteriales; family Flavobacteriaceae; genus Arenibacter. Next base: position 2,323 of record CBFGWQ010000225.1, read on the forward strand.
GGAGGTTTGTTTTGTTAAATTCTGGACAAAAAGCTGCATGGCCATACCGGGAAGAACGCTCTGGTACACATGTGGAACGTCCTTAATGTTTTTTCTGCTGGAAACTTCCTTAATTGTTCCCCCGCTAAACTGTCCGTCGCCACCAAACAGGGAAAACTGGCCGCCTCCGGCCTCTGTCTGTTTATTTTTGGAAACAGGGTCTGACTTTTGCTGGTCTTCCTCTGTGCCATCCTTATCCGATTCGGACGAAAAGAGCTTTAGGAATTGTTCCTTAAGCCTACGGAATTCCAGCTCCTCGAAAATTTCCTGTACTTTTTCGCCATCGGGCATGGATAGTTCGTAGTCTTTGGCATCAAAGGTTACATCGCAATCCACAAATATTGTCGCCAGTTTTTTGGACAGGAGGCCCAAGGCGGCATTTTCTTGGATTTTCTCTTTCATTTTGCCTTTGAGCTTATCCGTGTTGGCCAACAAATTTTCCATAGAACCAAATTCCTCTATAAATTTTTTGGCCGTTTTGTCGCCCACTCCCGGCAATCCGGGAATATTGTCACTGGCATCGCCCATCATCCCCAAATAATCTATAACCTGTTCCGGACGTTCAACGCCAAAGCGTTTTTGGACTTCGGGGATGCCCCAGATTTCTATGCCGTTGCCCAATCTTGCCGGGCGGTACATAAATATGTTCTCGGATACCAATTGTCCAAAATCCTTGTCCGGGGTTACCATATATACCTTGTAATCCTCTTTTTCCGCTTGTTTGGCCAAGGTTCCAATAATGTCATCGGCCTCCATTCCTTCCAGTTCTACCACAGGAATATGCATGGCTTTTAATATTTTCTGAATGTAGGGCACGGCTATTTTAATGGCATCCGGAGTGGCATCCCTATTGGCTTTGTAATCAGGGAACATTTCTGTACGGTCCGCACTTCCTCCCTTGTCGAAACAAACTGCCAAATGATCCGGTTTTTCCCTTTTTATTACATCCAGTAGCGAATTCATAAATCCCATAATGGCGGAGGTATCCATTCCCTTGGAATTTATTCTAGGGTTTTTTATCAGTGCGTAATACCCCCTAAAAATGAGTGCATATGCATCAAGCAAGAAAAGTCTTTTTTGTTCGGCCATTATATTTGGTTCTTGTTAAGATTTGGATATTATGAAATTGATAATTAGGATTTCAAAAAAGTCTCCGTCGGATTGTTGCTTTGTCCGGCCTCGGTATATTTGCTATAGCTAAACCCCGGATGTATGCAATAACCTCCGGTTTCCCCTTTCTTGTTGATGGCAATAAATCCAATTTGGAAATCCCTTCTGTCCTTGTTTTTTTCCATGATTCGTCTTACCCCTTCCTCACATGCCTCTTGTGGTGATTTTCCTTGGCGCATAAGTTCTACGATCAAGAAGCTGCCGACCGTTCTTACCACTTCTTCCCCGACCCCCGTTGCCGTTGCCCCGCCAACTTCATTGTCTACAAATAGTCCGGCACCTATAATTGGGGAGTCGCCAACACGCCCGGCCATTTTGTAGCCCATGCCGCTTGTAGTACAGGCCCCTGCGATGTCCCCATTCTTGTCAATGGCAAGCATGCCTATGGTATCGTGGTTCTCTATATTGATAATGGTTTCGTACTTGGATTTTTTCTTCCATTCCAGCCAATCCTTTTTTGCCTTTTCGGTCAGTAAATTCGTTTTTGGAAAACCCTTTTCATAGGCAAATTTTTCCGCTCCCTTCCCGGCCAACATTACATGGGGGGTGTCTTCCATGACCTTTCTGGCCACCGAAATGGGGTGGGCAATATTTTCCATGCACAGTACGGCACCACAGTTTCCATCCTTGTCCATGATACAGGCGTCCAAGGTAACATGGCCATCCCTGTCCGGTCTTCCGCCATTGCCTACCGTTTCGTTGCCAAGATCTGCCTCCTCTACCATTACCCCTTGTTCTACGGCATCCAAGGAAGAGCCTCCCTTTTCCAGAACCTCCCAGGCCTTTGCAGTGGCATTTTTAAAATTCCAGGTGCATATGACAATAGGTTTTGTCATTTCCGCATCCAGCGGCATAAGATGTAACTCCTTTTTTGTTTCATCAAATGATGCGAAAAGTGGTGCCGATATTATCCCGGCTGTACTTAGGGTGGAATTTTTAAGGAAATTTCTTCTTTTCATCTGTTGGTTTTTTATTTGTTTTTATATGGTCAGATGTAATTCGCCATATAAACATTTTTATTAGTGTCAAGGATTATTACGGCTCATTTCATCTATTTAAATATAAAAACGAGGGTGACAAAAATTTTCTGCAATAAATTAACCGCTGTGCTCGCGCCTGGCATCAATATTTTTTTAACGATCATCGGGCAGGCAGGAAAATTAATTATTTTGTCCCGATAATTATCGGGAGGTATGCAAAAAAATAATTTTGTTTATGCTCATTTCATAAGATAGTGTTACTTAATTTTAAGGCTCTAAATATAAGAAATATGATTGTAGAAGTATGTGCCAATTCTTTAGAATCTGCCCTAAATGCCCAAAAAGCTGGTGCTGACCGAATTGAGTTGTGTGCCGAGCTTGCCGTTGGCGGGCTTACCCCTTCTTTTGGGCTGTTGCAACTTGTAAGGGAACATATTTCTATTCCCGTAAATATACTGATAAGGCCCAGAAGTGGCGATTTTACCTATTCCCATCTGGAATTTGAAATAATGAAAAAGGATATTGCACTGTGTAGGGAGCTTGGTTTTGACGGTATTGTTTCTGGGGTGCTGTCCAAGGATTTTAACTTGGACTATGAAAGGACCAAAGAATTGATCGAGGTATCCGGGCCATTGCAATTTACTTTCCATAGGGCTTTCGATTGGGTAAGGGATCCTATGGTTGTTTTAGGGCAATTGCAGGAATTGGGAGTGGATACCATATTGAGTTCCGGACAGCAAAATTCTTCTGTCAATGGGTTGGACCTATTGACCGGGCTGTTAAAAAAATCCAAGGGCTGTGTTATTATGCCCGGAGGGGGGGTGCGGGATGCCAATGTGCTGGAATTTAAGAAGAAGGGATTTTTGGCGGTGCATTTGTCCGGGATAAAATTTTATAAAACACTGGACCGTACACCTGAAATTCCAATGAGCAGCCCAGGATTCCTAAGGGATGATGAAATAGCTATCAGCAATTTGGAAACTTTGCAGGAAGTGGTCCGCTTAGTTAAAGAAAACTAAAATTCGTCCTAATGAATTTGAAACCAATATCTTTACTCGATAATCGAGATTTAAACCTGCCTGCC
>CBFGWQ010000226.1:0-5572 GCA_965652575.1 uncultured Arenibacter sp.
AGCTCCCCTCTTTTCCAAAGAGGGGAATGAATTCCGCTGGCGGAAGAAAGGGGAGATTATCCCGCAAACTTGTTCACAAAATCCCTCCGACCCGATAAATCGGGCCACCTCCCTTTGAAAAAGGGAGGAGCTTGTCCACTGCTCACTGTATACTGTTCACCGATTACCGACCAGTACTCCATGTTCATTATTTTTTCAATTCAATTCCATCCCTTTTTCTCCCTCCCCTTGGGGGAGGGTTGGGGTGGGGACTATTCCGTTCGTAAACTCTTTAAAGGTTCTAATAATGCGGCACTTACTGCCTGATAACTAATGGTCAAAAGGGCGATGAACAGCGCCATACTACCGGCAATGGCGAATATTTCCCAACCTATGGTAATGCGATAGGCAAAATCCTCCAGCCAACGGCCCATAATATACCATCCTATCGGAACGGCGATCAGGATGGCCAACAATATTAACCTCAGATAGTCCAGGGTCAGTAACCGATAAATACTTTTAAACGGTGCCCCCAGTACCAAACGGATACTAATTTCCTTCTTTCGCTGTTCCGCCATAAAGGCGGACAGTGCAAATAGCCCCAGACAGGCCACAAAAATGGCAAAGAGGGCAAAACTGTTGAAGATTTTCCCCATGCGTTGCACCCCTGCATGCATCTTTACAAAATCCTGGTCCAGAAAACTGTAATTGAAGGCCAAAGTAGGTACATTTTGGTCCCAGAGCTCCTCAATGGCATTCAGGGTACCCATGGTATTGGCTTCATTGATCTTTATGGAAAGCGTACCCGAGTTATTTCCAATGACCAGGGCGAGCGGTGTAATGTCCTCTTTAAGGGATTTAAAATGAAAATCCTCCACAACCCCCACGATTACCCAATCCTGGCCATTGTTCAAATAGGTTCCCAACGGGCTTTTCATTCCCATTTCTTCGGCCATTTTTTTATTGATTATCATAGAACTAACGGAATCGGAAGCAAATTCCCTTGAAAAGTCGCGCCCCTGTTGCACATGCATGCCCATGGTCTTTATATAATCATAATCTACCCTCCAGATCTGTGAGGCTATGGAACGGTGGTTTTCATTGTTTATCTTAAAGGTATTCCCGTTCCGTTTTTTGCCTTCCACGGGAAGATAATCACTATCGGTAACATTTATGACCCCTGGTACATTTCGTATTTGGTCCTTAAAATTTTCCAATCTGCTCCCTAAGATGGAGGCTCCTTCCATGACTAAGACCTGCTCTTTGTTGTATCCCAATTCCTTGTTTAGGATATATTCCATTTGTTGATAGATGACCAAGGTGCCAATTATAAGTATAATGGAGGTGGCAAATTGAAAGACCACCAAGCCACTTCGCAGGTTCCCGCTTTTGTTCCCGATAACCAACCTTCCCTTTAGCACATTTACGGGGCGGAAAGCGGAGAGATAAAAGGAAGGATATAAACCGGCTATAATGCCTATCAGTAATGCCGAGGACAATAGGATAGGGAAAAACCAAATTGTTGTCCAGGGCATGACAATAGTCTTGTTGGCCATGGAATTAAATAGGGGGAGCAGTGCCCAGGCCAGCAGGGTACCCAGAATAAAGGAAATAAAACTAAAGAGTACCGATTCGGTCAGAAATTGGGCCACTAGATCGGCCTTAAAGGCACCAACGGTCTTCCGCAGACCAACTTCTTTGGCCCTGTTGGCAGATTTAGCAGTGGAAAGATTGATGAAATTGATACAGGCCAACAGTAGAATAAAACAGGCTATGGCACCAAAAAGCCATACAAACCGAATATCCCCATGGTCCAGCCCGTCGCCCATTTTTAGGTCGGATTTTAGATGGACATCGGATATGGGCTGTAGTCTGTATTCGATTGTTTTTAAGACCTCGATAAAATCCGGCGCCCGGCCCCGTTCCATTTGGGCCGGGATATAATAGTTCTCCACTATGGCGTACATCTTCTTTTGCAGTTGGTCGATATCCGTATTTTTATCGAGCAGGACATAGGTAAAATAATTGTTATTGGTCCAGCTCATATTGGTATCCTCTATGGGAAGTAGAAAATTAAATTTAAGGTGCGAATTTTTTGGGAAATCGGGCATGACCCCTGTTACCGTGTATGGACGGTTTGTATTATTGTCCAGCACAACGGTCTTTCCCACGGCATTGCCATCCGGAAAATAGATGTTGGCCTTGCTCTTTGAAATAACGATACTCCGGGGACTGGCCAAGGCATTGTCCGTATTTCCCTCTTCCAATGGAATTTCCAGAATATTGAACAGTTCCTGATCGGCAAAGACAAAGCCTTCCTCTATATTGTTCCGGATTTCCCCTGTACGCCGCATAGATCTGTTGCCGGCGCCAAAAAGTTCGGACATGTTCATTTTTCCCGCTTTTTGAATTTCCGGAAAATTGGATTTCAGGGCATCGGCAAAGGGCAATTGAAAATGTACGCTCTTCACCACCTCCCCATTCATGACCCCTTGCATTACGACCCTGTAGATACGATCGGTGTTTTTGTAATGTTGATCATAACTAAGTTCATCCCGAATAAAAAGGGCAATAAGGAGACAGGCTGCAATTCCTATTGCAAAGCCCCCGATTTTGATACCGCTGAACACCTTGTCCTTTAACAGGTTCCGCAAGGCAATCTTAAAATGGTTTTTTATCATAATTGTTCTGTTTTTTGACCTCCCCCTAACCCCCTCCCAATCCCGATAACTATCGGGAGGGGGAATGGTTTGTCCATTATTTTTCAATTCTATTACTACCCTACTCCCTCCCCGCCTGTGCTGAGCGCAGTCGAAGCATGGGGGAGGGCTGGGGAGGGGACTATTCCGTTTTTGACCTCCCCCCTGCCTGCGACAGGCACTCCCAAGGAGGGGGAATAGGCCAGCCTTTATTTTTTCAATTTAGTCCTAATCCTTCTCCCTCCCCTTGGGGGAGGGTCGGGGTGGGGTCCTATTCCGTTCTCAAACTTTTTACCGGGTTGACCAAAGCTGCTTTGATGGTTTGAAAACTAACAGTGATCAACGCAATAATAACGATCAGTAAAAAGGGCAGTACAAAATAGGTCCAGTGCATACCAATTCGAAAGGCATAGCCTTGCAACCAATTATTGGCAATGAACCAAGAAAATGGAATTGCCAGTACAAAGGCCAGGGACAGTAGGACCACGAACTCCTCATACAAGAGCTTCAAGATTTCCGTCACAGACGCACCCAATACCTTCCGAACCCCTATTTCTTTGGTCCGTTGTAAGGTCATATAGGACGCAAGACCAAACATTCCAAGACACGCTATCAAAATGGCCAAAAGAGTGAAAATTCCGAATACTGTCCCGAATTGCCGGTCGGCCCTGTACTGTTCATCAAAATTATCGTCGAGAAAAAAGTATTCATAAGTGTTACCGGGGAAAAATTTGTCCCACTCGGTACGCACCTGATGCATGGTCCGGCCCAATTGATCGGTTCCGGACTTTAGGGAAAAATACCCATTGAGGTTGGGGTCCAAGCGCAGGATGAGCGGGTCATAGGCTTCCCGTAAGGATTCTTGGTGAAAATTTTCGGCCACCCCGACAATAGTACATTGGTCCCCCCAAAATTCTATCTGTTTTCCGATAGCCTCTTCGGGCTTGTCAAATCCCAATTGGTTGATACCCATCCTATTAAAAATAACGGCTTGCCGATCTGCTCCAAAATCTTTGGAAAATGCCCTGCCGGCAATCATTTTTATATTATAAAGTGGAACAAAATCATAATCTACCCTTAAAAAGCGATATTGTTTTTGTTGTGATTCATCTTGTTCCACCAAACGTATTCCACCCGCATTGTTCCCCTCTCCCTCTCCTGGTACCAGGGAGGATACCGCTACATTCTTTATATTAGGATATTGCAATAATGCTTGTTTGAAAGCCTCTTTCTTCCGTACAAATGTAGAATCGGATACTATTGGTGGACGCAAAACAAGGGTCTGGTCCATGTCCATCCCCAAAGGTTGATTACGCATATATTGGATCTGTTGATAAACAACCAAGGAACCGATCAGTAAAAACAGGGAAGCGGCAAACTGAAAAACGACCAGTGATTTTCTAAACAAGGTACCTTGTTTGGTGGATACCAACTTTCCTTTCAACACTTCAACCGGCTTAAAACTAGATAAAACAAAGGCGGGATATAGTCCGGAAAGAAATACCCCAAAGGCAAACAGCCCTATTAGGCCAAACCAAAAACCACTTTCACCAAAGAGGGAATACGATAAATGTTGCCCGGAGATCTGATTGAAAGCCGGAATTACGGCCATTACCACAAGCAATGCCAATATCAATGCAAGTCCGTTAAAAATGGCCGATTCAATAAAGAACTGTACCATAAGTTGCTTTCGTCCGGATCCTACTACCTTGCGTACCCCTACTTCCCTGGCACGACCAACGGCACGGGCAGTGGCCAGGTTTATATAATTGATCCAGGCTATTAAAAGTATAAAGAAGGCAATGCCGATCAGGAGATAAACCGTCTTTCCGTCACCATTGGGTGCAGGTTCCATAATATAATTGGAATAGAGATGTATGTCCGTAAGCTTTTGTAGGGAATAGGTAACGGAAGCGTTCAACCGCCTCATAAATTCACCTATTCCTTGATCCACAATAGGCGGGAATTTGGCTTCCACTTCCTTAGGGTCCGCTCCTTCCTGCAACAGAAAATAGGTAAGGCATCCATCGGATGTCCACCATGTTTCCGGGTCTTGGATCTCATCTCCCTGACTATTGGCCTTCACCTGTTCCACAAAACTGGCATAGGAAGCCAAAAAGTTGGGTTTTAATTGGGTATTGGAAGGCATGTCCTTATATACTCCCGTTATTTTGTAGGTGTGACCCCCACTGATAAGCACCGATTTGCCCACTGCGTCCCTAGTTCCGAATACTTTTAACGCCGTTGTTTCCGAGATGGCCGCTGTATAGGGTTCCATAAGTACGGTATTGATGTCACCATCAATAAGTGGATAGGAGAAAATAGAAAAAAAGGAACTGCCCGCGAAGAACACATTTTCAATTTTCAGGACCTCATCCTTTACCTTTACAATAAGATCTCCCGTTTCCACCACTTTTACATAATCCTCAATTTCAGGAATGGCCTCCGCCAGGTTATTGCCTACGGCAAATGCCCCGGCCGCCCATTCCGTGGAAAGCTTGCCATTGTCATACCGGTCTTGTTTTACACGGTAAATACGGTCTTTTTTAGTATGAAAATCTTCATAACCGAGTTCAAAAGTAACGTACTGTAGAATTAAAAGACAGGCGGCAATACCAATGGCCAGCCCCCCAATATTAATAATGGAATACCCCTTGTTCTTGTTAAGGTTCCGCCAAGCGATTTTTAGATAGTTTTTGATCATGATTTTTCTCTGTTCACTGTTTCCTGTAATTTCGATTCCTGTACTATCATTGTCTTGTTTTTTTTAATTTCTGACCTTCGATTTACACCCCTAAGGTCCCCTCAAGGGGACAATTCCATATAAAAATCAATATGATCATGATTCGGCCTGCTTACCACTGTTTACTGTCTACTGTTCACTACTTATTGCT
>CBFGWQ010000227.1:0-5513 GCA_965652575.1 uncultured Arenibacter sp.
AATACCTCTACGGCTCTGCCTCGAGGATAGTCGGTTTCAAGAAATTTTTTATTGTAACCTTAAGAAGTACCTATGGCCTGGATTTTTTTAGGCCATAGGTTATTTGTTTCCAAAAGGAATTTGGAATTTTTTCATCCCCTTCAAAGCCCAGTTTTATGGAGCCACTATCTTCGGGGATATAATAGGTCTTAAAAATATAATCCCACAGGCTGAGGCTTATTCCAAAATTCACCCCAAATTTTCCTGTTGGCAGATCATGGGCATGATGGTATAAATGCATTACCGGGTTGTTCAAAAAGTATTTTAGGGGACCCCAGGTTATTTTAATATTGGCATGGTTGAAATGGCCTATGGCTATGGCAAAGAAATGGACAATATAGGCCTGTTCGGGTTCAAAACCGCCCAATATCATAACCCCAAAGGTTTTTAAGGGTTTATAGAATATATTTTCCATCCAATGGTACCTGAGATGTGCCGCAAATCCCATTTCCTTAACACTGTGGTGAATTTGATGGAATCTCCATAAAAACGGATATTTATGGAGCAATATATGGGTAAACCACTGTACAAAATCCAAAATAAGGAAAAAGATCAATAATTGAACCCAGCCGGGATATGGGGACATATCTATAAGGGCAAGGCTATCTTGCCTTATTCCCAAATCACCAAAAAGAAGGCCCAATAACTTGTAAAAGCCACTTATGGCAATGGAAAAAAGGAAAAAATTAAAGAACATATAAAAGCCGTCCAACCAAAAATCCTTTCTAAAAATGGATTGATCCCTGCGCCAGGGAAACAAAATTTCCAACATCCATACTATTAGGGAAATTAGTACCAGTCCCCAAAAATAATTGGCATACCAAGGCACCTCGAACATAATGGATTTCCATGTCCAATTGGCAGTGCCGATAAAGGCATTGATAAAACCTTCAAAATATTTTTCCAAGACCTATTTCCTTTTGGTTATGCCCCGTTGGATTACTCATTTAAAGGGTACCACTCTATATTGGTCAATGCTTCCCTCCTTCCCTTACTTTTTGGGGGATAATTGGTGACCAAATAATTGATTATTATTTTTTCATTGGGACCCAAGTCCCATAAATTCTGTGTTTTTTGCATCCAGCGAATGGTTTCTATCCATCGCTCCCTGTTCATTCTATTCTGTATGACCAATTGGGCGGAATGACAATTGGTGCAGTTGTTGACCACCGTCATTAACCCTTCCCCCTCCTTAAGTCCCGTCCTTAGGTGGATCCCATTTTCTATCTTGTCCCAGTCATCATTATCGGGGCTTATATTAACGATTTCAGAATTTGGAGTATCCGTTTTATATGAAAATGCAGAAGGATCTACCATATACATTACGCCCAACACGCCTATAAGGAGAACCATAATAAACGATACTACTAAAATGCTATAGAAAGACCTGACCTGTTTTCTGAAATTATCCTGTTTGCTCATTCAACTTACTTTTACGGCAATCCTATGGCATGCGTTGTTTAGGTATCCCTTTGGGTTCCATCCGGGCAAGAGCATGGGCTGGCTTGTTCCATTGGCATCCGTAGCCCGTGCCCATACCTCGTAATATCCGGATTTCGGAAAATGTATACTGGCCTTAAAATGCTGCCAGGCCAGACGGTTGACAGGTTTTTCCAATGCACATTCGGCCCAGGTAGCCCCGAAGTCGATGGAATAGGACACCTTGGAAATTTCCAATTCCCCGGCCCAGGCATGCCCCCTTATGTTTAAATTTTTTCCCTTGGGTATCATGGCACCGGATTTAGGGTAGGTAATCAGGGATTTTACGGGCATGGATTCTATGATGCACATATCCTCGTCCTTCACTTCTTCCCCTGGGGCAACAGGATTACAGGGGACCTTATAGGAGGAACCGGTCATTTTTTCTCCATCATGGACTATATTGCGCACACTGATCCTATTGACCCATTTGCCCGAGGTCGACGCGGGCCATCCGCCACAAACCAGACGCAAGGGATGTCCGTGTACCAAAGGAATATCCTCTCCGTTCATTTTAAAGGCCAATAAAGTTTCGTCCATCATGGCCTTGGATATGGGTACTCCCCTGGATATAGGTTCTTTGTTGGGATCCCTACTTAAATGCAGGTCTGCCGCATGATAGCCTATATAGACGGCATCATCCTTAATGCCAACATCCTTAAGTACATCCTTTAAACGGACCCCGGTCCACTTGGCACAGCCCACGGCCCCGATTGTCCATTGGTTTCCCTTTGCGGGCGGGTCAAATTCGCTCCTACCATTGCCACCACATTCTATGGTAAGTTGATAGGTGTGGTGGGGAAATTTTGATTTTAGCTCTTCCAGGGTATAGGTTTTGCTCTCCTTTACCGATTCCCCATCAAAAGTTATGGACCATGTTTTGGCATCAATATTTTCAGGGACCAGGCCATTGTTTCGGATAAACATATATTTATTGGGCGTAACCTTATCGTCCAACAAATGGGCCACGGCCTCCATATTCCATGGTTTGCTATTTAAGACGACCATTTCCTGGTCCTTATCGAACATTTGGAACGGGTCCGGATCCTGAAGTCCCAATAAGGTATAGTTTTCTGGAATTTTAGCACCATATACGATATCCAAACCCAATATTCCGGCCAAAGAACCCAAGCTGGTTTTTTTGACGAAATTTCTTCTTTTCATTTACTTAATATTATAATACTGGATAAATCTAAGAAAGATATCCGAAAACTTAAGTAACATTGGTTGCTTAATAAGCTTTAAAGGAACTGCATTGTATTATAAAAAATTACTTGGCCGATATGACCTGTTCATTTTTGGCGGGCTTAAAAATATAGGTATAAAACCACATTATGGTAAAGGTTGGAACAATGTCCAGACCAGGTACCATTTCCTCTACAAAGGTAATTATCCCTGCAGCCCGCCCAATCTTGCCCCTGTACATTTTCGTCATTAACCAACCTGCAACCGGAGCCCAGATCACATCGGAAAATTCGCCGATCCCGGGAATAACAAAAGAGAGCATTCCTATTCCGTCAAAAAGCAATCCCAATAATAGATTTCTTAATTTATATTCTTTCAAGGCGGACATATCTTCAAGGTTAATTTACAGCTGTTTTAAATCAAATAAGATGCCAAAGTATTGCTCCTTTGATCATATAGCGGCCTAAGATAATGTTGAACTTATCAATTTTAAAAACTCGTTCCTTGTTTCTATTTTCTCAAACTGGCCCCTAAAGCCTGAAGTAGTGGTTACCGAATTTTGTTTTTGGACTCCCCTCATCATCATACACATATGCGAGGCCTCTATGACTACAGCTACACCCTGAGGTTTTAAAGTGTTGTTGATACATTCCAGTATATCATTGGTGAGTCGCTCCTGTACCTGTAATCGCCTTGCAAAAACATCCACCACTCTGGGTATTTTGCTCAAACCAACGATATGGCCGTTGGGAATGTAGGCGATATGGGCCTTGCCGAAAAAAGGTAGCATATGGTGCTCGCACAAGGAATACACTTCAATATCCTTAATGATCACCATTTCATTGTAAGATTCCTTAAACATGGCTCCTTTCAGAATTTCCACGGCATCCTGCTTGTATCCCTGGGTTAAAAAAAGCATGGCCTTCGCCGCTCTCTCAGGAGTCTTTATGAGTCCGTCCCTATTGAGGTCCTCCCCTATTTCGTTGATAATAGATGAGTATCTGGATTTGACCTCATCGGTAATTTCCAGATTGTATTCTTCCAAATTTCTATACTGTGTCATATAAGCCTGTTCCTAATAATGTATCATTTTGTCGCCCCCACAATATAATCATTACCCAATTATTATAAAAAGAATATCTTATCGGATTTTCTTATGAACATATAGGTTTTTCCTACTTCCCATTAAAATTGGAAATAAAGTCCCGATAAGCAATAACTATTTTGTATTCTTCTTGGTAATGTTTACTTTCAACCCTTAATTTAAAATGATGATCAAGGCTACAAATATCAATAAGTTTTATGGCAATCTTCAAGTGCTAAAGGCAGTTGATCTGCATATAAAAAAAGGAGAAGTCGTTAGTATTGTCGGTCCCTCCGGAGCTGGTAAAACTACACTTCTGCAAATCTTGGGTACCTTGGATACCCTAAGCAATAAGAATGGCAGTACCTTGCTTATCAATGATGTGGACGTAACCAAATTATCGGACAGGGCCATGGCCAAATTTAGAAATGGCCATATTGGTTTCATTTTTCAATTTCATCAGTTGCTACCAGAGTTTACGGCCTTGGAAAATGTATGTATCCCGGCATTTATTAAGGGGACAAAAAAGGAAAAGGCAGAATCAAGGGCGACGGAACTTCTGGAATTTCTGGGGCTTTCCCATAGGTTGCGGCACAAGCCCAACGAACTTTCCGGAGGCGAGCAACAACGGGTGGCAGTGGCAAGGGCCTTGGTGAACAACCCTTCCGTTATTTTTGCGGACGAGCCCAGTGGTAATTTGGATTCCGAGAGCGCCGATAACCTCCATAAATTGTTCTTCGATCTTCGGGACGCCTTTGGACAAACTTTTGTCATTGTAACCCATAATGGGGAACTTGCCGATATGGCCGATAGAAAACTGACCATGATGGATGGCTCCATTACTCGATGAATATATTGATCAAAGTCTGGAAATTTATAAAAGATCCTGCCTATATGTCCATAGATCTATGGGGTATATTTGTTTGTACGCCATGTCAAACGGCCCACTGCTTATCCCCTTACTTCTTTGTGCATTTTTTTAATTTTACTTTGGAATGACGCAGGAAGAACTGAAGGAATTTTTGGATATCAAGGTAGAACAATACAATCGGCCGGATTTTTTGTCTACAGATCCCCTCCAAATACCACATGGATTTACCAAAAGGGAAGATATTGAGATCAGCGGATTTTTGACCGCTACCATTGCATGGGGCAATAGAAAAAGTATTATCAAGAATGCCGGGCGAATGATGGAACTCTTGGAGGGTTCCCCTTTCGATTTTGTAATGAACCATCAGCCTAAAGACCTGGAAAAATTGCAGGGTTTTGTGCATAGAACTTTTAACGGGACGGATCTTATGTATTTTATTAGAAGTTTGAACAATATCTATAATCGGCATGGGGGATTGGAGAACACGTTCGCCTTAAAGGGGGATATAAATTCCATGCCCATGTCCATCTCCAACTTCAAGAAAATATTCTTTGAGCTGGACCACCTTTCAAGGACCACAAAACATGTTTCCGATCCACAGAAAGGTTCTGCGGCCAAACGGATCAATATGTTTTTGCGATGGATGGTAAGAAATGATGGCAACGGAGTGGATTTTGGAATCTGGGACAAGATCTCGCCTTCACAACTGTCGTGTCCCCTGGATGTGCACTCCGGCAATGTGGCCCGTAAGCTGGGCCTGATCCGACGTAGACAGAACGACGGTAAGGCTTTGTCGGAATTGGATGCCGATCTTAGAAAATTGGATCCGTCAGATCCGGTAAAGTACGATTTTGC
>CBFGWQ010000228.1:0-5513 GCA_965652575.1 uncultured Arenibacter sp.
TACTGCTTTCTGCATACTTTCTACAGGGACATATTCATATTTTCCATGAAAATTATGTCCGCCTGCAAAAATATTGGGACAGGGCAGACCCATATAACTCAATTGGGAGCCATCGGTGCCGCCCCTTATGGGTTTAACGATTGGTGAAATGCCCAGGCTTTCCATAGCTTCTTTGGCAATTTCGACAATATGCATTACGGGTTCAATTTTTTCCCGCATATTGAAATATTGATCTTGGATATGAAGGGATGCACATTTCCCGTATTCCGCATTCAATTTTTCCGTGATATATTGTAAAAGTTCTTTGCGCTGTTCAAACTTTTTTAGATCGTGATCCCTGATGATCAATTCAATTTCGGCCAGTTCAATTTCTCCCTTAATGTGGTGGACGTGAAAGAAACCTTCCCGTCCCGTAGTTTTTTGGGGAATTTCATGTCCCGGCAATTGGGAAATGAAATCGTTGGCGATCAAAATGGCATTGACCATCTTGCCTTTGGCATAACCGGGATGTACACTTTTTCCCTTGATGGTTATTTTGGCAGCTGCCGCATTAAAGTTTTCGTATTCCAATTCCCCTACTTGGCTGCCGTCCATGGTATAGGCCCAATCGGCCCCAAATGCAGCAACATCAAAATGATGTGCCCCACGGCCAATTTCTTCATCCGGGGTAAATCCTACCCTGATCTTGCCATGTTTAATTTCAGGGTGTTGTATTAAATACTCCATGGCCGTAACGATCTCCGTTATCCCGGCCTTATCATCTGCACCCAACAAAGTGGTGCCATCCGTTGTGATAAGGGTATTGCCCTTGTATTGCAATAGGTCGTCAAAATAACTGGGCGAGAGTATAATATTTTCGGCTTTGTTCAGCACAATATCCCCACCATCATAATTTCTGATTATTTGGGGTTTGACTTCGGTGGCCGTGAAATCCGGGGAAGTATCAAAATGTGAAATAAACCCTATGGTAGGCACTTCCTTTTCCAAATTACTGGGTAAAGTGGCCATAATGTATGCTTTATCATCGATAACCACCTCCTGCATTCCTATTTGCTTAAGTTCCGCCTCCAATTTACGGGCCAGTATCCATTGCTTTTCCGTGCTGGGGGTGGAAGGGGAGTTGGGGTCGCTTTGGGTGTCTATGGCGATATAACTTATGAACCGGTCAATAATGTGTTGCATAATACTGGATTTTAATCAAAAATACAGTTTATTATTTTTTATTACCCGGTTAAAGGTTAAAACCTCGCCTGAACGTAGTCGGGCAGGCTTGTAATTTTATTGCATATTGGCCTATGTGTGCAGTTTCTGGAGATTAAGAGGTATAGGTCGTGAATTCAAGGTTCTGTGTAATTTTTTATTTGGTAAATGGATATATATTTAAAGATGCCCTTTGGAGAGGAGTAAGTGGTTGTATTATTAGCTTATATTTGTATTTAGGATAAGCACTGGAAGCGATGTATAAAAAAGTTTTTTCCGCCTTGATTTTTATTGTCGGATTTTGGATATCCGCACGGGCACAACAAGAATGCAGTCTGGCCATTGGTGCCACGGAATCGGATACCATTATACAAATATTTCAGCTTAATGAAGAGCAGGTAGACCGGCTGGAGGAGTTTAAATCGGCACTGGAAATAGAAACACGCTTATTGGATGGGGAACGAAAAAATCTATTTGAAAACCATCCGCAAAGTACTCCCGAGGATTTAACGGCATTAGGAGAAAAATATAAGGTTTTGGAGGAGAGGATGAAGCAGGTATTTAAGAAGTACGACCTTAAACTTTTGGCGCTTTTTAATGAAAGGCAATACCAAAGGTATGTAACACTTTGTCAGGAAGTGTCCAGGCAACCTCTAATGGTGGTACCGAGATAGTTTTGTGGTAAATGTTGATAAAAAGCAAGTGTTTATAGTGGTTTGGTAGGTGTAGTTTGTATTTTTGCGAAAAATAATCCGCATGTACAAACAGCTTATCCGCCCCATCCTTTTTCAATTTGATCCAGAAAGCGTTCACCATTTTACTTTTAAAGCGATCCGTTTTTTTTCCATAATTGGATTTGGAGGTATATTCAGGAACCTATATACGGTTAACGACCCCCGTTTGGAACGTGAATTGTTCGGTTTGAAATTTAAAAATCCGGTGGGATTGGCGGCCGGATTTGACAAGGACGCCAAATTGTACAATGAACTATCCGATTTTGGGTTTGGATTTGTCGAAATAGGTACCTTGACCCCCAAACCTCAGGATGGAAATCCAAAAAAGCGTTTATTTCGACTAAAGAAAGATCAGGCCATCGTAAATAGGATGGGATTTAATAATAAGGGGGTATTCGATGCTGTTGAAAATCTGAAAAAAAACCATAGGGTATTGATCGGGGGCAATATTGGGAAGAATAAGGTAACTCCCAATGAACTGGCAGCAAAGGATTATTTAATATGTTTTGATGCCCTGTTCGATCATGTGGATTACTTTGTAGTAAACGTTAGCTCCCCTAATACTCCCGGGCTCAGGGAACTTCAGGATAGACAACCTTTAACGGCCCTGTTGAAGGAACTGAAAAAGGAAAATACCAAATTGTCAAAAGTAAAGGATGGGAAGGAGAGGCCCATTCTTCTGAAAATAGCGCCCGACCTAACGGATGACCAGTTACTGGATATTATCGGTATTGTCAAGGATACGGACATAGACGGGGTAATTGCGAGTAATACGACCATTGCCCGTGATAATTTGAAATCCGATATTTTGTTAAAAGAGGAAGCAGGCGGTTTAAGCGGTAGGCCACTTGCCAAAAGAAGTACGGAAGTAATCCGGTTTTTATCGGAAAAAAGCAAAAAGGCGTTTCCCATTATCGGGGTCGGTGGAATTCATTCTCCCGAGGATGCGCTGGAAAAACTGGATGCCGGTGCCGATTTGGTTCAATTGTATACAGGGTTTATCTATGAAGGCCCGTCACTTATAAAAAGAATCAATAAGGCTATTGTAAGTCGGTCCAACAGCTAGGAGGGATAGATTGCCCTAAGTTTTAAGGTATAAAAAATCAGGCTTTGCAAAGGAAAAGCCTGATTTTCTTTCTTGGATAAGGCCGGTTTTCTATCCCTAAAATCCTTTTTTTCTTATCTGGTTAGAGGTTGAAATCCTGTCTTTGCCGGCCTCTTATTTCATTGCTTCCGATGGTTATCAAGGTTAGTTTCCAAAAACTTTGGTAGTCCACAGTGGGCAGTGAGATCCGTTTTTTGCCAACTGCTTACTGCCAAGTCCCTAATTGGTCCAATAATCCACCACGGTAGCATCCTCCAAATATGGGGTCAATATCGCTCCAAAGGCCTTATGGTCGGGATGCGGAAGATATATGGCCCGATCCTCTTCACTGCGGAAGGTAAGGAAAAAGCAGTGTGTAAACCCTTTGTCCAATCCTTCGGGACTATTGTTGATTCCCCATTCGTAACCCACTATCTGTGGAATTTTGGAAGGTAGGGCACTAAAAGCGGCCTCTACTTTTTCAATGTCCTTTTTGGAGGTGTTCGCCTTAAACTTAAATAGTACTACATGACGTAATACGCTGTCCTGCTTTTTGGAATTTTCCATGTTTAAATCTTTGTTCAAATTAATTGTGTTGGTGGTGCCATAACTCATCAACAGTATGGCTCCCAATAGACCGAGGGTAGAAAAAACTGGTTTCATGTTTAAAATTTTGTGGAAGATATAAAAAAGTGGATTAATGATAGGATAAAGAATCTATAATAATTGCTTTGCATTCATGAAAGTTATATAATTTTATTCCAATTTTCGGTAAAATGTATTACGATATATTATTGGCATTTGTATTGGCTACCGCGGCTTTGGCCATTTCTCCCGGACCGGACAATATTTTTGTACTGATCCAAAGTATGGTCCATGGAAAAAAATATGGTATAGCAACTACTGCGGGACTAATGACAGGTTGTTTGGTCCATGCTACCCTACTCGCTTTTGGGGTATCGGCATTAATAAGACAGAATCCCAAGGTGTATTTCTCAATAAAGCTCTTTGGTGCCCTATATATGTTTTTTTTGGCCTTTAAAGTACTTATAAGCAGTAGTGAGCTGAATATATCCAATGGCAATACGGAAAAAAAACCTTTGATGGCCTTATATAAAAAGGGCTTTATTATGAATGTACTAAATCCAAAAGTGACCATATTTTTCTTAGCTTTCTTTCCAGGTTTTTTGTTTAGCCATTTTTTGAATATTATGATTCAATTTTATGTGCTGGCAGCTATATTCATATTGGTTTCCTCTACTATTTTTATTGCCATAGCCATTCTTGCAGGGTCCATTTCCAAATACATCAGGGCGCATGGGCGATCGGTAAAAATCTTGAAATGGCTTCAGATTATTGTCTTCGTGGCTATTGCCGTTTATCTGTTGCTATCCGATAAATAATCTTAATTTTGGAAAAAGCTTAAGCAGGTAATGTCCGATACCATTAAAATAATAGAATGTCCGAGAGATGCCATGCAGGGCATCAAAACTTTTATTCCAACGGAAAAAAAGGTCAAGTATATTCAATCCCTTTTGAATTGCGGTTTTGATACCGTCGATTTTGGGAGTTTTGTCTCCCCCAGGGCAATTCCGCAGATGGTGGATACGGCCGAGGTACTTTCCCAACTGGATCTTTCCAAGACTACGAGCAAGTTATTGGCTATAGTCGCCAACGTTAGAGGGGCTAAGGATGCCTCCATGTATAATTCCATTGATTATTTAGGGTATCCTTTTTCCATATCGGAGAATTTTCAAATGCGGAATACCCATAAGACCATTGCCGAATCCGTTACTACTTTGGAGGAAATTTTAAGGATAGCAGGGGACTCGGGCAAGGAGGTCGTTACCTATATTTCCATGGGGTTCGGCAACCCCTATGGGGATCCCTGGAACGTAGAGGTGGTGGGGCAATGGACCGAAAAACTGGCAAGGATGGGAGTAAAGATATTATCGCTTTCGGATACTGTGGGCTCTTCGACCCCCGAAGTAATCGACTATTTATTTTCCAACCTAATTCCAAAATTCCCTGAAATAGAGTTTGGGGCCCATCTACATACGATCCCCTCCAAATGGCACGAAAAGGTAGATGCCGCCTATAAGGCCGGCTGTCGTAGATTTGACGGGGCCGTACAAGGTTTTGGCGGCTGTCCTATGGCAAAGGATGAGCTCACCGGAAATATGCCCACGGAAAAGATGCTTTCCTACTTTACCGCTGTTAAGGCCGACACCAAGGTCAATTGGATGGCTTTTGAGGCTGCATTCAATAAGGCGTCCGACCTGTTTTCTTCCCATCATTAAGAAGAAAAGGTAGGCCGATTACCATTTTAATGGGCTGTAATTGAATTATTTGGGTTAAGTTAAACCGGTCGGTTTGGTTCCGATCCGGTAGCATGGGGTTACTGGCTTAGCAGATAATACGTCAATTATTATTAAAGGATTCTTAATCTTTATAATTCCCCGACGGCTCTGCCTCGGGGTTTCCGATCATACCTC
>CBFGWQ010000229.1:0-5418 GCA_965652575.1 uncultured Arenibacter sp.
TTAGGTTAGTTGAAGGCCGGATAGCTATTATGTTATCCGGTTTTCATTTTTTTAGGCTTGATCCAAAAAAATACAAATTGCCTGCAAACAAAAAAGCCTCAAAAGTCAAAAACTCTTGAAGCCCTGTATTTATTGGTGGAGAATACCGGAGTAGTTACATTGCTCCGGACAATATACTATACTGCAAATGCAATTGGCAATGTCTGTGACCTTGGCAGTCTAAAAACACAAAAGCCACACAAATTTATTCGTGTGGCTTTTTTAGTTTTATAACGCAATATCCAATTGCGCTTGATCGTGGAGAATACCGGAGTCGAACCGGTGACCTCTTGCCTGCCAGGCAAGCGCTCTAGCCAGCTGAGCTAATCCCCCAAATTTGGCTGCCGCAAAGAAAATACTTTTTCCAACATAATCAAAGTACAATTTCAGCTAATTCCAAATTTTTTAGTCTTTCTTTACGCTTAAGACCAAAACAGGTACCGGGGCATAAAATTCGGATTTAAGAATAGTGTTCCTTTCCCATAATTTTTTAAAAAACCCTCTTTTTCTCCTAAAAACACATAATAAGTCGGGGTGTTTTGCTTCAAAATGCTGTAAAACCCCCAAATAGGTGGATGGGTTTTCAGATTGGGTAAGTTCGGAACTCAGGCCCATTAAGGACATGTTTATTTTAAGATCCTCCTTGGTGTAGCCCGGTGTCTTTACAAATAACAGGCTTACCTTGGAATCAAATTTCTCCTTAACTTCTATTAAGGGGTTTAAAATGCTCTTCTGCTTTAATACTCCGGATTTAAAGGCCGTCAAGATGGTTTTGAAGGGTTTGAAAACGGTCCCTTTGGGTACGATCAGGGTGGGGATATCGGTTTGTTTTACAATTTTTCCCGAAGTATTTCCCAAATAATATTCCTCCTGTATGTCATTACTTCTAGGCGCCAAAATAATGAGATCTATCCCTAGGTCCCTATCAATATCTTTAAGTCCGTCAACAATATCGCCGTTATAGGTGGCTATCTTAATATTAATATTCCTTGCATCTACCTTTTCAATGACCCCCTTTATATGTTCTTTGGTAAGTTCGTCCAGTTTTTCCCGGATATTGGCCAGACTGCTTGCACTGGCACTAACACTAAATACTTCCATTACATATATGTTGGAGTCAAATTCGGTAGCAAAATCTACCGCATATTGTAATGTTTCATGGGCATTTTCAGAAGTTCCAATGGGAACAAGGATATTTTGCATAAGTTCAGTATTAATTGCTTTTAACGCCCCTACTTTTTTGTTGGTCAGACATGGCGTAGTTAAACATATTGGTTATTGTATTATGAAGGAATTCTTTCCCTTTAAAGAATTCAATTGTTCATGAATAGCATAAATTTACAAATTAAATTCAACCATACATGATTAGATTGGCAAAGATATCGGAAATTCCGGAAATTTTGAATATTACACGGGCCTGTGCAAAAAGCATGATAGATCGGGGGATCTATCAATGGAACGATCATTATCCTTCCGAAGAGGCCTTTAGAAAGGATATTGACCGAAAGGAACTTTATGTTTTGGAGGAAAACGATACAATAATAGGAACCATTGTATTGTCCACACTAATGGATGAGGAATATGATCCCATTAGTTGGTCAATGCCCAATAACAATAATATTTATATTCACCGTTTGGCAGTACATCCCCAAGAACAAAAAAAGGGCTATGCCAAGGTTTTAATGGATTTTGCAGAGGATTATGCCCGTAAGGGCGGGTTTATTTCCGTTAGGTTGGATACCTTCAGCAAAAATGCCCGTAATAATAAATTTTATCAGGCACGTGGTTATCGGGCAGTTGGGGATATATATTTCCCCAAACAAAGTGTATTTCCCTTCCATTGTTATGAACTAATTTTATAAAATATTCCCTTTTTGAGGCAGCCAATAAGTTTTAAAACCATAAATAATCTGGCCATTCCCGCCACTATTGCGGGCATAGCAGAACCCCTACTGTCCATAACCGATACGGCCATAGTGGGGAATATTCCCCAAGATGGGATGGAATCCTTGGCAGCGGCAGGTATAGTGGGATCATTTTTGTCCATGTTGATATGGATATTGGGCCAGACACGTAGCGCCATTTCCGCTATTATTTCGCAATATTTGGGTGCGGGGCAGTTGGAAAGGGTCAAAACGCTCCCTGCACAGGCCATTTATCTAAATATTCTGCTTAGTATTGTGATTCTCCTTTCCACCGTTTTTGTCGTGGAGGAAATATTTGTTTTGCTCAACGCTTCCGGCAAAATTTTGGAACTTTGTATTTCTTATTATTCCATAAGGGTCTGGGGTTTTCCCCTAACTCTGTTTGTATTTGCGGTTATGGGCATATTTAGGGGTTTGCAGAACACCTATTATCCTATGTTGATCGCCATCGCCGGGGCTATATTGAATATAGTGCTGGACCTTATTTTGGTATATGGCGTGGAAGGGCTAATTTCCCCAATGTATTTGGAAGGGGCGGCCTGGGCCAGTCTAATTGCCCAGGGTATGATGGCCTTAATGGCCTTTGTACTGCTGGTTACAAAAACGAATATAAGCCTTTCCCTAAAATTCCCCCTGCACCAGGAATTGGGTAGGTTGGTGGTCATGAGCCTAAACCTTTTTGTAAGGGCGCTTGCCTTAAATATGGCCTTAATCTTAGCGGTAAGGGAGGCAACTGCCTTAGGGGACAAATATATAGGGGCACATACCATAGCCATTAATCTTTGGTTGTTTTCTGCCTTTTTTATTGATGGCTACGGTGCCGCTGGGAATATTATGGGCGGTAAGCTATTGGGGGCCGGGAATTATGACGGACTTTGGGAATTGTCCAAAAAAATAATGATGTACGGGTTTGTGATCAGTTTGTTGCTTGCTGCAATGGGCTTCCTGTTCTATAAGCCTATTGGACGTATATTTTCCAATGATCCAACGGTATTACAGGCCTTCTATTCTATATTTTTTATCCTTATCCTGGGAATTCCCATGAACATGGTCGCCTTTGTTTTTGACGGACTTTTTAAAGGTTTGGGAGAAATGAAATACCTTAGGAATGTGCTATTGGCCGCCACTTTTCTCGGTTTTGTTCCTATGCTTTTCCTTGGTAAGTTCCTGGGGTGGGGCCTATATGGAATTTGGATCGCCTTTACGCTTTGGATGTTTATTAGGGGCGGGGCATTGGTGTGGAAATTTAGGCGAAAGTTTCGTCCGCTTCTCCAAAACGTGTAAATTTGAAATATCACTAAGATAGTAATATGGGCACTACCAGATCTAATGGAAGTTTATACACCAATATTGTAAATGGTATAGCCACCGTAGAATTTGGACATCCTGCCGGTAATTCATTTGTATTGGAACTGCTGGAAAGGCTTACAAAGACTTTGGGGGAATTGTCCAATAATGATGAAGTGTCTGTAATTGTATTAAAATCCGAAGGGGATAGAACTTTCTGTGCCGGAGCCTCCCTTGATGAATTATTGGAAGTGGACAATCTGTCCGAAGGAAAAATATTCTTCAGCGGGTTTGCCCATCTTATCAATGCCATGCGGACCTGTAAAAAGCTCATCGTGGGCAGGGTGCAGGGAAAGGCCGTTGGTGGCGGGGTTGGAATTATAGCGGCATGCGATTATGTATTTGCCTTGGAGGCGGCCTCCATACGGTTGTCCGAACTTAGCATAGGCATTGCACCCTTGGTGATCGCACCGGCGGTACAACGGAAAATTGGTGTTGCCGCCCTATCGGAACTGTCGCTTTCCCCCAACGAGTGGAAAAATGCCTATTGGGCACAAGAGAAGGGTTTGTTTTCAAAGGTCTTTGGTAAACAGGGAGAAATGGACAGGGAACTGGAAATTTTCACGGAAAAATTGGCCAAGTATCATCCGGAGGCTATGGAAGAATGGAAAAAAGTGCTTTGGGAAGGTACCGGACATTGGGATACTTTATTGACCAACCGGGCAGAAATAACCGGCCGTTTGGCCATTTCCGAAGAAACCAGGAAGGCGTTGGAAAAATTCAAAAATAACTAGATGATGGGAAAGTTCCGTATTGAAATTAAGTGGGCCATTATCTTTGCATTGGCCACCCTGCTCTGGATGGTCTTTGAGAAATCTATGGGCTGGCACGATGTACTTATTGAAAAGCACGCCATATATACCAATTTTTTTGCCATCATTGCCATAGCAGTCTACGTATTGGCCCTGTTGGACAAAAGAAAGGTGGATTATAATGGAAAAATGGGTTGGAAACAGGGATTTATCAGCGGTATTGTTCTAAGCGTAATCATTGCCGTAATAAGTCCCATTACACAATATATTACCAGTACTTTTATTACACCCGAATATTTTACGAATGTTATTAATTTTGTAGTGGATTCGGGCAAAATGGATCGGGAAGCCGCGGAGAGTTACTTTAATTTAAAGAGTTATATACTTCAAAGCCTTTTTGGTGCATTGACCATGGGAATCGTTACTTCGGCGATTGTGGCGTTTTTTGTGAGGAAGCAATAACCGGCATTGTCCGGCGTTTTATTTTTTAAACTTTTAATATGGATATTTTATCGTTTTTGAACGGGAATTTTGTTTTCCCCCTATTGGCCTTGGTGTTATTGGTAGTTTATTTTGTGAATCGAATTAAAAACAATAGAAAATACAAAAGATAAGCAGGTTATCTGGTCTTTAACCAGCCGGTGATACTCAACCGTTCGCGATGGGCAGGTTTTACCTCGTGTTCCAATTCCTGACTTTCAAAGATAACGACCCTTCCAGGAAAGGGGGCAATATGTTTTGCCTCTTCGCCATGTTCTGTGGGGATGTACAGCACCAGTTCACCACCGTCTTTTTCCGGTATCCAGTCCGGTTCATTTAGATAGCAGACCATAGAGAGTTTACGCCGGTCGTCATTCTGAAAGGTATCCAAATGTCTTTTGTAAAAAGTGCCTTCAGGATATAGGGCATAGTGAAATTCTTTGAACAGGATTCCCATAAAACAGGTCTTGTTCAGATAATGGGCCAATTCATTTATTTTCAGAAAAAATTGCTGCTCCGGTACATCCTTACTGCTTTCATCCATCCATAGGATAAAATCGCCACGGATCGCTTTTATGATCAATTCGTTGACACGATTTCCAATGGCCGCTTTTTTAAACTGCTCCCCTTCATATTTGGCCAATAGGGAATTACGCAATTGGGCCACCTCTTCCGGGGAGAAGAAATTGTCTACAATACTGTATTTCTGTGTCAGGATATCCTCTATCACTTTTTCAAAAAGGGGGTTCTCCTTAAACTCCAGTTGTTCAAATAGTTCTGCCAATCTTATACGGTTTAAAAATCGGACAAAAATAGATGAAAATACAATTCGTTTTACACATAGTGTTAAGTGTACCTTAATTGTTCCTATCCTA
>CBFGWQ010000230.1:0-5384 GCA_965652575.1 uncultured Arenibacter sp.
TATATTGGGCAGTATTAAAAACTCAGTAATTTTTCCAAAATATCCTCCACGCCGTTCTCATCATTGCTCTTTGTCCTATAATTTGCCGCCGCGGTTACATTGGGATGGGCATTGGCCATGGCAAAACTAAGATCGGCCATTGCCAACATTTCCAGGTCGTTGTTGTAATCTCCAAAAACCAGGGTTTCCTGTCTACTAATTCCGTACTTTTCTTGAATATGTTGTAGGGCATAGCCTTTGTTGGCGTTCATATGGGAAATATCCAACCAATGCTCTCCGGAAACCTTGACCTTTAATTTGGATTCTAAATGTTCTACCAATGGAAGGATATATTTTTCAGAACTTTCAAAATGGTAAATAGCTATTTTTAAGACTTCGCCATCAAAGGAGGCAATATCGTTTAGGATGCTGAACTCGGAATAGTACTCCCTTAATTTGCTTATGAATTCATCTGAATTTCCATTGATGTAGGCATTGTTCTTTCCGCATAGCACAGGATGAATGCCCGCAACATTCCGTAATAATTCTATAACATTATTAGTAGTGGTTTGGTTCAAAGGGGTAGCCAGTAATTCCTGGTCCTGCTCTTTAACAAAAGCCCCATTTTCTGCCACAATTATAATGTCGTCCTTAATGGTATTCAATTTGTCCACTATACTGTTGTATTGTCGTCCACTTGCAGCTACAAACCTAATGTCCCGTTTCTTTAATTCTTCGAACAATTGGAAGAATTTGTTGCTTACTTCGTGATTGGAATTTAATAAGGTGCCATCCATATCGGTGACCACCATTTTTACTCGCGATAGATCCATTCAGATAATTTAAGTTGCAAAGGTATTTGATATCGATCTAATTAAAGGCCTTCTTTTGTAAAGTTTCACATATCTTATTATTTAGCGAAATTTGAATAAATTCCAAATACCGATTATTATGTTGTTTTATCAGAAAGAGTTACGTTTAAAGGCTTGTAAAAGAGGGTTTCACTTAATTACGGACACTGTTCTAGAGCAGCTTCCACATATAAAAAGGATCCGAACGGGCATGTTGCAGGTGTTTATAAAGCATACCTCTGCAAGCCTCACCATAAATGAAAATGCGGATGCCACCGTTAGGTCCGATTTTGAAAGTCATATGAATATTATGGTTCCGGAAAATGCGCCCTATTACCTTCATGATTATGAAGGTTCGGACGACATGCCCGCGCATATAAAATCTTCCTTAATGGGGGCCTCCGTACAGATACCTATTAGCAATGGGAAATTAAATTTGGGAATTTGGCAGGGTATTTATTTGTGCGAACACAGGAATAATGCCAGTGGCCGTAATTTGGTAGTAAGCTATTTCGGGGTTTAGCCAACTGCGTTTTATTTAGTAAATTAGTATAATATGAATTTTAATAAATAGGGTATGGCTACAAAAGATATGATTTTGGATAAAATACAGATTCTGATTACCAATAAATTTGAAACCCCGGAGGAGGCCTATAATTTTTTTGATGAAGATGGTGATGGCAAACTTAAAAAAAGCGAGATTGTTGAATTGTTGAAAAAGGCGGAAATTAGTGGATTTTTACGGGGAATTGTATCTTCCAAGTTAATTGAGGGTTACGATAAATCCGGGGATGGGTTGATAGATTGGGAAGAATTTAAGGAAGCGGTCAGTAAAATAAAAACGACTTGACGATAGCTGGTTTTGAAAAGGCATAAAAAAACCTGTTCCATTTGGAACAGGTTCTTATAAACGAGATAAGTTTATTAATTTATTTTACTTTGTTCACAATAGCTTTGAAAGCTTCTGGGTGGTTCATGGCCAAATCTGCCAATACCTTACGGTTTAGCTCTATGTTGTTGGCTTTTACCTTGCCCATAAACTGGGAATAGGACATTCCGTGCAATCTGGCACCGGCATTGATACGGGTAATCCATAGGGAACGGAAATTTCTTTTCTTGTTTCTGCGGTCCCTGTAAGCATATAACATTGCTTTTTCAACCGCATTTTTGGCTACTGTCCAAACGTTTTTGCGTCTTCCAAAGTATCCTTTGGCCTGCTTCATTACCTTTTTTCTTCTGGCTCTGGAAGCAACTGAATTTACTGATCTTGGCATAATTTTAATTGTTTTTTGTAGTAGGCGGTCGATAATCGACACTTTTTTTATTTAAACCGTAAACATTAAATCTACAATTACAAATATTTTGGCCCAACTCCAGGGTTAATAATTACCGTTGGGAACGATTACTTTAATCGCAATTGTTCCTTAATACTGTTAACATCCGCCTCGTGCACTAATGTAGAGTGGGTTAACGCCAGCTTACGCTTTTTAGTCTTCTTTGTAAGAATGTGGCTCTTAAAAGCGTGCTTTCTTTTAATTTTACCACTACCGGTAAGCTTAAATCGCTTTTTGGCACTGGATTTTGTTTTCTGTTTAGGCATTTTCTTCCTATTTGTTAATTTATCTCGCTTACTGTTATTACGCTAAAACATGTTTAGCATTTATTTTACTGCCCAAAGCCATACGGCCATGGTTTATTTTTTTGTTTTTGGGGCAATGAACATGGTCATTCGCTTACCTTCAAGCTTAGGCATTTGTTCCACTTTGCCCAAATCTTCCAATTCGGATGCCAACTTAAGCAATAATATTTCCCCTTGGTCCTTATAAACAATGGAACGACCTTTGAAAAATACATAAGCCTTTAGTTTTGCACCATCCTTTAAGAATTTTTCTGCGTGTTTCTTCTTAAACTCGTAATCATGGTCATCCGTTTGTGGACCAAACCTTATTTCCTTTACGATCACCTTGGTGGCTTTGGCCTTCATGACCTTTTCCCTTTTCTTTTGCTCGTAAAGAAATTTTTTGTAATCTATAATTTTACACACTGGCGGATCCGCTTTAGGGGAAATCTCCACTAAGTCCAATTCCAGTTCTTCCGCTTTGGACAAGGCTTCACGGATGCTATATACACCTATTTCTACATTGTCGCCAACCAACCTGACCTTGGGCGATGAAATACTTTCATTGATATTGTGGGGGTTTTTGTTTTCCCTCCTAGGTTGGGGCCTAAATCTTTTTCTAATTGCTATGACGTAATCTTTTTAGTTAAACTTTTTTTTAAAACGACTTTAAGGTACTGTTTATTTCATTTATTACCAAGTCGGTAAAGGCTTTTACGGAGATGGCGCCTAAATCTTCCCCACCATGTCTCCTAATGGAAATGGTTTCCTCTTTTTCTTCATTCTCCCCAACGATCAGCATAAACGGGATTTTATTCATCTCTGCCTCGCGTATTTTCTTGCCTACCGTTTCGTTTCGGTTGTCAATGAGGGCGCGAATGTCGTTATTTTCCAAGGAATTTAAAACTTTTTGGGCATATTTTTCATGTTTTTCGCTGACAGGGAGTATAATAGCCTGCTCCGGCATCAGCCAAAGTGGAAAATTTCCACCGGTGTGTTCCAGTAATAAGGCTATAAAACGCTCCATACTTCCGAAAGGAGCCCTATGGATCATAACCGGTCTATGCAGTTCATTGTCACTACCTTTATAGGTAAGGTCAAATCGCTCCGGTAAATTGTAGTCCACTTGGATGGTTCCCAGCTGCCAGTTCCTGCCAAGGGCGTCCTTTACCATAAAGTCCAACTTGGGACCATAAAATGCAGCTTCGCCACTTTCTATCACAAAATTCAGCCCTTTTTCTTTTGCGGCATTGATAATGGCGTTTTCCGCCTTTTCCCAGTTTTCAACAGAGCCAATATATTTTTCAGGTTTCTCCAAATCCCTTACGGATACTTGGGCAGTAAAATTGCCAAAGCCCAATGATCCCAATACATATAAGGTAAGGTCTATGACATTCTTAAACTCTTCTGCCAGTTGATCTGGGGTACAGAAAATGTGGGCATCATCCTGCGTAAAACCACGTACTCTTGTCAAACCGTGCAATTCGCCACTCTGTTCGTAGCGGTACACAGTTCCGAACTCCGCATATCTTTTTGGAAGTTCCCTGTAGCTAAAGGGCTTGGTATTGTATATTTCACAGTGATGCGGGCAGTTCATTGGTTTTAATAGGAACTCTTCATCTTCCTTTGGGGTCTTTATGGGTTGAAAGCTGTCTTCCCCGTATTTGGCATAATGGCCAGAGGTTACATAAAGTTCTTTTTGTCCAATATGTGGAGTAACCACCATTTCATATCCGGCTTTTTTCTGTGCCTTCTTTAAAAAGTTTTCCAAGCGCTCCCTCAGAGCAGCTCCTTTTGGAAGCCATAAAGGGAGCCCTTGCCCCACTTTTTGGGAAAAGGTGAACAGTTCCAATTCCTTGCCCAGTTTCCTATGATCCCTTTTTTTGGCTTCTTCCAGTAGTTCGAGGTACTCGGTAAGTTCTTTCTGTTTCGGAAAGGAAATACCATAAACCCTGGTCAATTGATTATTTTTTTCGTTCCCCCTCCAATAGGCACCGGCTACGCTCAAGATTTTTATAGCCTTAATGATACCGGTATTGGGGATGTGCCCTCCCCTACATAGATCGGTGAAGGTGTCATGGTCGCAGAAGGTAATGGTACCGTCTTCCAAATTTTCTATGAGTTCTACCTTGTACTGGTTTCCTTGGGATCGGTATAGTTCCAATGCTTCTGCCTTGGTAGCGGAGCGCATCTTAAAATCGTGTTTTCCCCTGGCAATTTCGAGGGCCTTTTTTTCAATTTCGGGAAAGTCCTTTTCAGAAATAGAGCCCTCCGCCAAATCTACATCATAATAGAATCCGTTATCAATGGCTGGTCCTATGGTCAGTTTTACACCGGGGTACAATTCTTCCAAGGCTTGGGCCACAACGTGGGAGGTGGAATGCCAGAAGGCAGTTTTACCTTCCTTATCGTTCCAGCTGTATAGGACAAGGGATCCGTCTTCCTTTAATGGCGTTACGGTTTCAACGGTGACCCCATTATATTTTGCGGAAATAATATTTCGTGCCAGACCTTCGCTTATGCTTTTGGCTACCTCTAAAGGGGTAGTTCCTTGGGCGTATTCCCTAATGCTCCCGTCCGGTAAAGTTATTTTGATCATGCTTTTTTGTCGTAATAAGGGTGCAAAGATAATATCTAGTATTTATGTTGGCAATATATACAGGAACGATTTTATTCGATAATCGAGATTTAAATGCTCCGACAAAGGCAGGATTGCCCAAAGGTAGTTTGTTCATATTCTATAAGTTCTGTTGTTTTTGTGCCCGTGCCCCTTGTGGCCGCCCGTGTCCCTTGCCCTGCTCGGGGGGGGGGCGTCTCGCCCTTTGGTTTTTATGCCCCGTATGTTTTGCGGTTTTTGGAAAAAGTATTAAATTGGATTCCTTTTTTTTGCGGAAATTCCCGTGTACAAAACGCTTGTTGACAGGGGTTTGTGCCGG
>CBFGWQ010000231.1:0-5369 GCA_965652575.1 uncultured Arenibacter sp.
TGAATTTCTACCTTATGTCTCCAGCCAAATTTATCTTCGGCCTTGTTGTATTGTATATCTGTAATACGCTTCTTTAGGATAGAGGCGTAACCATCTTTTATTTCCGGTAGGT
Source organism: uncultured Arenibacter sp. (assembly GCA_965652575.1). GTDB lineage: Bacteria > Bacteroidota > Bacteroidia > Flavobacteriales > Flavobacteriaceae > Arenibacter. Next base: position 113 of record CBFGWQ010000231.1, read on the forward strand.
CATAGTCCTGCCCTTGGTAGCCAAAAGTGGCAATCGGTGAAATCACTGCAGCGGTACCGGCTCCGAACATTTCTTTGAGACTACCATTTTTTGAGGCTTCGACCACTTCATTTACCGTGATTTTTCTGACCTCCATTACTATATTTTCGTCTTTGGCAATATCTATAATGCTTTTTCTCGTGATACCGTCCAATATTCTATCGCTGGTAGGGCTGGTGATCAATGTGTCGTTTATCCTGACAAATATGTTCATGGCCCCGGCCTCTTCTATATATTCATGCTTGTTGTCGTCCGTCCAGATTACTTGATTGTAACCTTTTTCAACCGCCAATTGTGTTGGGTAAAACTGTCCGGCATAATTACCACCTGCCTTCGCAAAGCCTACACCTCCGTTGGCGGATCTTGAATATTTTTCCTCTATCAAAACTTTTACCTTCCCTGCAAAATAGGAGGCCGATGGGGAACAGGCAATAATAAATTTGTATTCGTCGGACGGGGAAGCATGGAAGCCCGACCCGGATGCAAATACAAAGGGCCTGATGTATAGGGAGCTTCCTTCGGCAGTTGGAATCCATTTATGGTCCAATGTCAAAAGTGCTTCCAGGCCATCCATAAAGTAATCTTCGGGGAATTCGGGCATGGCCAATCTTTTGGACGAGATGTTGATCCGTTTTTGGTTTTCCAAAGGACGAAAGAGCCATATATTTTGATCTTTGTCCTTATAGGCCTTCATTCCTTCGAAAACGGATTGGCCGTAGTGAAAAATTTTAGCGGATGGGTCCAAGGTAATTGGTTGATAGGGAACTATTTTTGGTACTTCCCATGCACCGTTTTTATAATTACAGACCATCATATGATCCGTAAAATATTTTCCAAACGATAAATTATCAAAATCTACCTTATCAATTTTCGAGGTCTTAACTTTCTCTACTATTATTGATTTTGAAACAGTTTGCATAAAGTTCTAATTTAAAGCAATAAAATTAAGCAAATATCATTAGTTGTACCTCTTTTTTTGTCTAAAAATACCCTGTTTTGTGAAGTGATATAAATTCTGATCATTATAAGGTATTTTAACATTTTAATCGCAATATTTTGGGCGTTTCCTACTTCTAAGCCATAAAACTGATCCAAGGAAACCTTTTATGGGGTACGTGGTATTGGAAAGTTTTGAATCTTTTGGCACCCAATTACAGGTTCCGGCATGATGTGCGCTGGGGAAAAGTTATACCTTTGAAGTGGACAAAGTAATTAGACTAAAAATTTGAAGAGGAAGATCATAACGACGGCCGACGGTTCCAAGACCATTCGGATCGAAGATTGGAACGAACAGTACCATTCCATGCACGGGGCCGTACAGGAGGCCTATCATGTTTTTATAAGGAACGGTCTGTCCTTGTTCCGGGACAGGCAATTGTCCATATTGGAAATAGGATTTGGAACGGGCCTGAACGCGCTAATAACTTTATTGGAATCCGGAAAGCGAGGCTTGGATATAGCCTATAAAGGTGTGGAAGCCTATCCCGTTGCCCGGGAAGAATTGGAACAACTGGATTATATGGCAACGTTGGATGCGAGGAACTCGGAACAATATTTCTGGCGTATGCACCAAACTTCTTGGGGAGAATCATATCCGATATCGGCCAATTTTTCACTGATAAAGCAGCAGATCGATTTTAGGGAAATCTCGGACATCGATCTGTTCGATCTTATTTATTTTGACGCCTTTGGAGCCAGGGTGCAACCAGAGCTCTGGACCGAGGAAATTTTTGCCATAATGTTCGCGTCCATGAAAGAAAATGGGGTGTTGGTAACCTATTCGGCAAAAGGGAGTGTTCGGAGAGCTATGCAGGCCGTGGGATTTGTAGTGGAAAAATTGCCAGGCCCCCCGGGGAAAAGAGAGATGCTACGGGCCTTAAAGGTTTCCTAATTATTGGGCTACTATTATGGATTACTTAACATATAACGGGTTTGGACTGTTAAACCTAAACTAAATTCAGTTACTTCAATTTTAATAATGGGTATATTTATATTAAAGTTGATAGAAAGATAGGATATGAAGGTTTTGATAACAGGAGCAACAGGTTTGGTGGGGAGTGAAATTGTGAGTTTGTGCAAACAGAACAATATCTCGATAAATTACTTGACCACCAATAGGAATAAAATTGTTTCCCAGACGGATTTCAATGGTTTTTATTGGAATCCGGAAAAGAATGAAATAGATGCAGATTGCTTCAATGGGGCAACTGTAATAATCAATTTGGCAGGGTCTTCCATTTCCAAGAGATGGACACGGAGTAATAAGAAAAATATTCTTGACAGTAGGGTGAAAGCGCTCCGAACCTTATCCGAAGCTATTCCCAAAGAACATCGCATTAAAACAATAGTGTCCGCTTCGGCCATAGGGATCTACCCCAATTCCCTTTCCAAATATTACAGGGAAGATGTAGGGGAAGTGGATGATAGTTTTTTAGGGAAGGTGGTATCTAATTGGGAGAAGGAAGTGGATATCTTTGAAAAATTTAATATTAAAATTGCCAAGATAAGGATAGGGTTGGTGATGTCCGATAAAGGAGGGGCATTACCGGAAATGGCCAAACCGGTAAAATATTATTTGGGGGCCGTCATGGGTTCCGGCAATCAATGGCAATCCTGGATTCATCTGCAGGATCTCGGTCGATTATTTTTACACGTAATTTCAAAGGATCTAACAGGGGTCTTTAATGCGGTGGCACCTAATCCTGTGACCAATTTGAAGCTTACCAAAGAAATTGCCAGAGTTTTGGACAGACCTTTGTTTTTGCCCAATATTCCACGGGCAGTGATGCATTTGGCTTTGGGCGAAATGTCTTATTTGTTATTTTCCAGCCAGCGTGTTAGCAGTAAAAAAATTGAAGATTCGGGTTTTGATTTTATATATCCCAATATCTGCAGGGCATTGGAAAATATTTATTTGGAAAAGGGAGGTCGGTCCGCTATGGATGCACTGTACAGGAAAGAGTTCATTTCATAGATCTATGGACCATAGTGCTTTTATGGCTACAGGGAATGTATCCCGCTTATTACATCCTATCCTGGAATTGGGTGTTTGGGAACCATTTTAGTACAACTATCCGAGGGAAGAATATAAAAGAAGCCGTTTCAAGACGAACTGAAACGGCTTCTTTTTTATAAAGTTTAATGACATTATGACATTTTTAAAGAATTGGCAGTACTTTTGCCATTTGAAATCGGAAGTATATAAATGTATTTTAAATGAGCAACGAAAATAACACAGAAAAGATGGAAGATGAAGTTCTGAACAATATAGAGGAACAAGAGGGTACATCTGCTGAAAGTGTGGACATTGAAAAAAATGAAGAGCTTAGTCAGGAAGAGCAACTGAAGGAAGACCTTGCTAAGGAAAAGGACAAATTTTTACGTCTTTTTGCAGAATTCGAGAATTATAAAAGACGTACTTCCAAGGAGAGAATGGATTTGTTTAAAACCGCCGGCCAAGAAGTTATTGTGTCATTGTTGCCGGTCATAGATGATTTTGACAGGGCATTGAAGGAAATCTCCAAGTCGGGGGATCAGGAATTGTTCAAGGGAGTGGAATTGATAAACAATAAGTTTAAGGAAACCTTAAAAAGCAAGGGGCTTCAGGAAATTGAAGTCGAGCAAGGGGATGCCTTTGATGCGGAAATTCACGATGCCATTACACAAATTCCGGCTCCAAGCAAGAAGTTGAAGGGCAAAATAGTGGACGTGGTCGAAAAGGGATTTAAATTGGGCGACAAAATTATACGCCATCCAAAAGTGGTTGTTGGAAATTAAAAATAGGATATGAAGGAGGATTATTATGACATCTTGGGCATTGGTAAAAATGCTACTGCGGCAGAAGTAAAAAAAGCTTACCGCAAGAAGGCAATCGAATACCACCCTGACAAAAACCCAGGGGACGCCAAGGCCGAGGAAATGTTTAAAAAGGCGGCCGAGGCTTATGAAGTATTAAGCGACCCCAATAAGAAGTCCCGTTATGACCAATACGGCCATGCGGCCTTTGAGGGCGGCGGATTTGGCGGTGGCGGCATGAATATGGACGATATATTCAGTCAGTTCGGGGATATTTTCAGTGGTGCCTTTGGTGGCGGGAGCTTTAGTGGCTTTTCCGGATTTGGAGGCGGCCAGCGACGTGTTAAGGGGAGCAATTTAAGGATCAGGGTCAAGCTGACCTTGGAGGAAATTGCCAATGGGGTCGAAAAGAAAATAAAAGTAAGGAGGAAAGTTCAGGCAGAAGGGGTCACCTACAAAACATGCGGAACCTGTGGGGGCCGTGGACAGGTCACCAAGATTACCAATACAATTCTTGGTAGAATGCAGACCGCAGCCACTTGCAGTGCCTGTGGGGGTAGTGGGCAAATTTTGGATAAAAAGCCTAATGATGCCGATGCCAATGGACTAAAGGTTTCGGAGGAGACCGTAAGCATCAATATTCCTGCCGGGGTAGAGGATGGGATGCAGTTAAAAGTGCCGAACAAAGGAAACGATGCTCCCGGAAATGGAGTTCCCGGAGATTTACTCGTGGCCATAGAGACAGAAGAACACGACACGCTGAAGCGGGAAGGGGATAATCTTCATTATGACCTTTATATCAGTATTTCCGAAGCTGTTTTAGGTACCTCAAAAGAGATCGATGCCGTAGGGGGCAAGGTAAGGATCAAATTGGAAGCAGGGATACAGTCCGGTAAGATACTAAGATTAAGGGGTAAAGGCATTACTAGTCTTAACGGATACGGCAGTGGGGATTTGTTGGTGCACGTAAATGTTTGGACGCCCAAAGAATTGAACAAGGAACAAAAGGATTTTTTTGAACGTATGCAGAATAACGAAAACTTTGAGCCCAGACCTGAGAAATCGGATAAGTCTTTTTTTGAAAAAGTCAAGGATATGTTCTCATAGTAGAGGGCTTAGCGTTTTAAATAAAAAACGTATATTTGGGATAATATTGGGAAACCAATATTATTTTCTTTTTCATAGCAATTTTTTTCCCATCCTCGATTCGTCGGGGGTGGGTTTTGTTATTGAAACCCTTTCTTTAAAAGCTCCAGGGGAGCGCATTAAAGATAGTTGGTTGAAATAATCCCGCCCCTTGGCGGGATCTCTCCGAATTGTGAAATGGTTTCCCAAGCTCTAAAGAAGCTCAATGAAAGGTAGTGCTGATGAAACCCTTTCTTTAAAAGCTCCAGGGGAGCGCATTAAAGATAGTTGGTTGAAA
>CBFGWQ010000232.1:0-5355 GCA_965652575.1 uncultured Arenibacter sp.
CAGAAAGATCCCGATTTTGAAACCAACCATTGGATCTATTTATACTACAGTCCAACCGGGGATAAGTGGGTGAACCGTTTGTCCCGATTTAAATTTGAGAACGATATTTTGGATATGGCCACAGAACAGATTATTCTGGAAGTGGACAGCCAGAGGGAAATATGTTGCCATACCGGTGGGTCTATAGCCTTTGGTCCGGATAATATGTTGTATTTATCTACGGGGGATAATTCAACCCCTTTTAGTGAAAAAGGGGTTAAATACGTGAATAGTGGTTATGCGCCTTTGAACGATCTTCCTGGAAAGGAACAGTACGATGCCCGTAGATCTTCCGGGAATACCAATGACCTTCGCGGCAAGATTTTGCGTATAAAGGTAAATGAAGATGGAAGTTATAATATCCCGGAAGGCAATTTGTTCCCTGAGGGCACCCCTAAGACCAGGCCCGAAATATTTACTATGGGCCATCGAAATCCGTACAGGATTTCGGTAGATCCCAAAAAGGGATATGTGTATTGGGGAGATGTGGGACCCGATGCCAGGGTAGATAGTTTGGAAACCAGGGGACCAAGGGGGTATGATGAAATGAATCAGGCCAGGGAGGCCGGAAATTTTGGTTGGCCATTGTTTGTTGCGGATAACAAACCGTACCGCAGCTATGATTATGCTACAGGAGAGAGCGGGGAAGCCTTTGATCCGGAAAGGCCTATCAACGATTCAAGAAACAATACAGGGCTTAGGGAACTTCCGAAGGCAATGCCGGCCTATGGTTTTTATCCCTATGTGGCATCACAGGAGTTTCCCCAGACCGGTACCGGGGGCAGGAATGCTATGGCCGGACCTGTATACTATTCGGATCTTTATAACGGGCCCAATGCCCTCCCGGAGTATTATGACGGTAAAGTATTGGTCTATGATTGGATACGGGGCTGGATGATGGCCGTTAGTTTATTTCCCAATGGGGAATTTAACAAGATGGAGCCTTTTGCCGATCAAATTAAGGTGAACAACCTGATCGATATGGAAGTAGGTCCTGATGGCAGGGTATATCTTTTGGAATACGGTAGCGGTTGGTTCTCAAAGAACGATAACTCGGCCCTAAGCTATATTGAATATAATGGAGGCAATAGGCCTCCTGTAGTAGAGGGTGTTACTGTTGACAGAACCTCTGGAAATTTCCCGCTGACCATAACGGCCAAAGTCGAGGCCAGCGATAGGGAGCAGGACACCATGACCTATACCTGGAATTTGGGGAATGGGGAAACCAAGGAAACCACTGGTCCGGAAATTATCTATACCTATGAAAGTGCGGGAGACTATTTTATATCGACTACTGTAGTAGACAGCAAGGAAGCTTCGGTTACAAGCAAACCCATTAATATAGTAGTAGGAAATTCGAGGCCCGAGGTGTCCATAGATATCAGTGGGGGCAACACTTCCTTTTTTATGCCGGGGAAGGCCCTAAATTATAAGGTTTCCGTTACAGACCCTGATGGTTCGCCCATAGATGAAAACAATATATTTGTTTCCGTGGATTATTTGGAAGGCTTGGACGAAGCCTCCCTTTCTTTGGGGCATCAGGAGGTTTCGGCAGCCGTTACCGGAAAAGCACTGACTTTGGCGTTGGACTGTAAGACCTGTCATAAGGAAAAGGAAAAGTCCGTAGGGCCTACGTATAGGGATGTTGCCGAAAAATATAAGAATGAAAAAAATGGAATGAGCTATTTGCAAGGAAAGATAATTGCCGGTGGAAGCGGTGTTTGGGGAGAGGTTACCATGCCTGCCCACCCCAATCTTACCAAGGAGGAATCCAAGCAGATAGTTGTATATATCCAATCTTTGGCCAGTACCGCGGTACGGAAGAAATCCTTACCGGCTGCCGGAACCATAACGCCAAACCCGGCCAAAGGGGCTACCGTAATGGTGATAACAGCTAGTTATACGGACCAAGGGGGAAACAATGTGAAGCCCTTGACAGGAAGCAAGTCCGTCGTATTGCAAATGGATGGCGGTCAGGATAGTGCCGGAACCAATTAAGGTTCATTTTTTTTTGATTGTTTGCTTTTCTGAAGTTGCTGGCTGTTGTCGTTGACCTAGAGTTATTGATTATGGATGGATTTCTGGTCAGTGATTCATCCAGTTTTTAAATTCGGTGGCTTTTGCCTTACTTACGATCAGCTGTTCTTTATGGGGCGGCATTACGCTAATGGTCAACTTTCCGTTAAAGTATTGCTTTATTCCTGTAATGGAATCCCTATGTACTATGAACTGCCTATTGAGCCTGTAAAAGTTGGACGGATCCAGGTCGGTTTCAATATCCTCCAGTTTCTGATCGATTATATGGGTCTGCCTGTCTTTAGTTACTGCTTTGACTATTCCATTTTCAATAAATAAATAGGCAATTTTATCCGTTTTCAATGGTATGAGTTCATCCCTATAATGCACTAAATACATAGATTTATAGGTCTTTTTCTGATCTTTTAAAAGGCTTAGGAGTCCTTCCACCTGGTTGGTGATAAGCCCCTTATCCTTTAATTGTCCTTTGTACTGCGCCAAGCTTACTTCCAATTCATCCTCGTCTATAGGTTTTAATAAATAATCAATACTGTTTAGTTTGAATGCCTTTAGGGCATATTGGTCATAAGCAGTGGTAAAAATAATGGGTGCATCAATTGTAACGGCATCAAAAATTTCAAAGGAGAGTCCATCCGCTAGATGAATATCCATAAAGACAAGGTCGGCCTCCTGGTTTTTTGAAAAATAATCAATAGCGGTTTTCACCGAATCCAAAACGGCCAATACCTCAAGGTCATCCTGTAGGGTTTTTAGCATATAGGCCAGGTTTTCACTTGCTGCCAGTTCATCTTCTACAATTACTACTTTCATGCGTTTAAATTTTTGTAATTATTTGGAAATAAACTAATTAAAAAATTGGGAACGTATGTAACCGCTACGCTCCCACATTAAACCTGCCTGGCCGGCAAGGCAGGAATTTTAAACATTGCTTTTTGTGAAGTAATTTTTAAAATTTATTAATGTTCGTTTCATCTGTTGATATTTATTTGTTTTTAATTGCTCAGACCTGCCCGACTTTTTCGTTCAGGCGGTTGTAATTACTCACATCAATTCTATCATTAATGAGTTCGTGAACCTTCGGTTTCACCAATCAATATTTCGGTGGGTATCCAGAATTATTATGGCTCATTTCATGTCATTTTGTTCAAGGGTAGTTTCACTCTAAAAATATCACTCTGATTGTCTATAATGATTTGTTGTTTTCGAATCATATAGTAACGTTTGTACAGGTTTAGAAGGCCATTTCCCGTACCTTCCGCCAAGGTGGAGCGGGGCCGTACTTTGTTTTCCACATAAATACGATCATCCTGGGAATAGATCTTGACCATTAAGGGATGTGTTTCCGAGATTTCATTGTGCTTCACTGCATTTTCTACCAATAATTGTAATGCCAAGGGAGGTATTTTTCTGTCCAGATAATTTTCGTCAATGGCAATTTCAATTTGAAAACGGTTCCTATATCGTGTCTTTATCAAATACGTATAGCTGTCCAGGAATTTAAGTTCTTCCTTCAGGGCAACCAGGTCCCTGTCCCCGCTCTGTAGTATATAACGGTACATAAAGGAAAGCTTTTTAACGAACATGGTAGCCTCCTTATTGTCCCGGATAAGGGAGTTTAGGGAGTTTAGGGAATTAAAGAGGAAATGGGGGTTTATTTGATTTTTAAGGGCGGTAAGTTCATTTTGGAGGTTCTGTTGTTTCAAATGTTCGTTTTCCAAAATGTTTTGGCGCTGAATAATTTGAAGCCTTAGAATTCTGGAAATAAAAATTATAATGATAAGGACAACGATGAATATAAAAACTTGAAAATCCTCTTCCCTATTGGAGATGTTTTTATCTACCAAATACGGATATATGAAATCTAAAAGTAGAATGGTGGAGACCAAAATTACAATATTGCCTGAAAGCCGTAAAAGCCAAACAATTAAGCGTTTCCTTTTTGGAATACGATATATCCAATTGGTGTTGAATTGCAGTGCGGACCAGGAAAAAAGGAAGAAAAACCAGAACTTTAAATCAAGATCCACAAACAGGTCACTGGAAAAGATGGCCTTGTTAAAACCTGTTGTCCCGAAAAGGGATATGGTCAGCGGAAGTGTCACCAAAACTGCGATCAGTAAGGCAATCTTAATGATTTCTAGCTGTTTTACAGGTTTTATTGTGTCCATGTCAACTTTGTTGTTTTAAATATACTTCATTACAACTCCCTATCATAGTTCTTTGGACCAATTTTGAAGGCCTCCCGGATGAGAGTAAAATAACAAGCCCCTGAAAGTGTCAAGGGCTTGTAAATAATTTGCTCGATAATCGAGATTTAAACCTGTCCGCCCGTGCCAGTCGGAAGGGCCTGTCGCAGGCTGGTACTCCGACGCTTGCCTGCCTTTGTCGGACAGGCCTGCCCCGAGGTAGTTTACCTGATGTAGCCGTTGTTATTTGGCATAGGCATCGAACCCCCTGGGCAAATAGTCCATAACTTCAAAGCCAAGATTGATCTCTTCTTCAATTTCCTCTACAACTATATCGTTCAGGTCCAGTTCCATACCCTCATAGGCATTGAAACCAAGGGGAAGGTATTGGGCCGGATCAAACCCCAATACTATATCTTCTTCCAATTCCTCAACGACAATTTCGTTAAGGTCCAATCCCATACCGGCATACGCGTTGAAATCCAACGGTAAATAAGGGGCCGGGTCAAAATTTAGTACAATTTCTTCTTCCAATTCAATAAGGTCAATATCCTCCAGGCTTAAATTCCTTACTTCTTCATCCATAAGCAAGCCTTCTATAAATGGGTTATGGGGATCGTATGAGGTAGTTGTCCGGCAATCGCTATCTAAAATATTTGGACATCCGCCGGTTCCAGAAAAGGAAAGCAGAAAAAAAGAGGTTAGTACAGTACCCAATAATAGAACTGAATTTCTCATGATGTTTAACTTTTGTATTACTTTGATTTGCATTTAATTTAATTTCTTGTGCAAATATAGTGGCCGTTTTGGGGCATAACCGGCAAATTTCAAGTGAAGTGTACAAAATTGGAGGTGAAGTGTCCTTGGGAGCTGCCCAAATGAACGGGATGTGGTAATAACAACTGGATATTGAGGGTTATGGAGCCTATTTAATGTCCATTCAAATTAAAGATTATCTGACCCTTGGTTCGTGCCCACCCGTGTCGTTCGGATGGGCATACCTGTTCGTCGGACAGGGTTTACCTCTCCTTGGGAGAGATCGGGACGGGTGAGGAAAAATATAAAATTTCAAGAAATTTTATATTCGAAAATC
>CBFGWQ010000233.1:0-5321 GCA_965652575.1 uncultured Arenibacter sp.
ATTATTCCGGCCTAAAGATCCATGTCCAACCGGTTCCCCCTGCATTGTTTGGCACATAAAGAATTAATTGATCTTCTGTTAATGAAACAATGGTGTAAAATCCGTCCGAATTACCCTGTTCGGCCCCCAAAATATCCCCATCATTGATCTGTAAGGTCTGGTTTGCAACATCCAGCACAAAACTACCCTGCTGTGGGCCGGCATCCGGACCTGAATAATAAGTAAAATTGGCGGCACCATCCAAATCGAAGTGCATTCTACCTGCGGCATCTACCGGGGGACAACAATCCCCTGCAGCATTCCACCATGCCGTTTCCCATGCACCTGCATCATCCGGAGGCGACATATACCACCATCTTTGGCCATCAGGATCGGGACCACCGGCAAATACCCATGTTTTTCCTATTGCTGTTTCCTCACTTACCAGATCGTACCAATCCTGATCCAAGGCATTGTCCAGCTGATCTACCTGAACATCAATGGTCTTTGTAAAAAACTCTGCTCCCAAAGTCCCTGTAAAAGTAAAGGTAGAGGAACCTGGAATAGGATATACAAAAGACACCTTATCCGTAAAGGCCCTGCCCAAATTGTAATCCCAATACCCGGTAACTCCAGGGGTTACCATGCTCAATTCTATCAGATTCCCCCCCGGGGTACTTTGAGTGGCAACCAGTTCTACTCCGGATACATTGGTCGAATTTTCCAAATAGTCCCTGTCCTCGATAGGTTCACACCCCAAAACGAACATAAGAACGCTGGCCAGGAACAGTCCGATAAACATTATATTGTTATTTTTCATCTTTTTTTGTTTTATGATTAAAAATACTTCTACCAACCCGGATTTTGTTCATAGACCCCGGAAGACAATCTTACCTCAGATTCCGGAATAGGCACCAAGCCTTTTGTTTCCGGCCTATAGGTAACATTATAAACGGCGTCGATACCTGAGTTCCTAACATTGACACTTTCATCAAATGCGGTGTCGACATCACCCCATCTCACCAGATCGAACCATCGCAGACCTTCAAAGGCAAATTCATGTAACCGTTCCTGTTTTAAGGCGTCCAAAGAATAGCCTACGCTTCCCAAACCTGCTCTTTCCCGAACCAGGTTCATTCCTGTAGCCGTTTCCGAAATCTCGGAGTGCATAAGCAAAACATCTGCATACCGCATCAAAATATAATCCTGGGCCGCCCACAATTGCATGGGATCGCCATTAACCATATTATAAAGAAAAAAGAACATCCCTTTAATCCCATCCTCTCCATCGGGATCGGGATCCTGATGTTGAATGGTCGTATATTTTTTATTGAAAAACCCGGTCTCATGGTCTCCTTTATTGGGTTCGTATCCTGCGGTTCCCTGATCGGCATTACCCAATTCCAATATGGAGCCTTCCTTTCTGGGGTCGGCATCGTCCCATTGGTTCCAAAGCTTCGGATTAACGGTACCCCAGCCCCATCCTGTTCCGAAAGGCACCATGGAATTATCACGGATCCCGAGGAACAAGGGAAGCCTGTTATTGTATTTTTGACCTGCATCCCATGTAGTAGTAGAATATCTTATAGCAAACATGGTTTCATAGTTTCCTGTCCCAAAACTGGGGGTATGGCCATCCTGGCCTACCCATTCCAATCCTTCCGCTTCCGCCCAAGGCAATACGGTATTATCATTGGCACTTTCGTTTACATAAGAATAGGGCCATAAATTTCTAAAATCACCTGCCAGATCATATCCACTGTTGGCGATACAATCATCCAAATAACCAAGGATATCGGTTTTGGTCAGGGATCCGCCATCGGCCAAGGGCATGTCGCTTGTAGATTGCCCTTCCATATTCGTCATATACCCTGTATAGAACAAAAAGGCTCTGGCCATATACGCTTGGGCCGTCCATTTATTCGCATGCCCATAGCTAGAGGTAGGAATACTTGGAAACGGTGTTGACGGCATGGTTTCTATGGCCATTTTAAAATCGGACGCAATTTGTGCAAAAGTTTCCGAGAAGGAAGCCCTTGGTGCGTCCCTTGGATCATCTATGGCAAGAATTAATGGTACCCCACCAAAAAACTTGGCCGCCCTGAAATAATAGAAGGCCCGCATAAAATAGGCTTCTCCTATAGCCTGGTTCTTAAAGGCAACGGCCTCCGCTTCAACATCAAAAAAAGCGCTAAAATCCGTATCCCCCACCTTCTCTATAATGGCATTGGCACGGGTAACCCCATTATAGGTTTCTTTCCACAGATCATGGTAGGTATCTTCTTCCGGATCAACAAAATTATCCACATTTTTAGCGGATCTGTCATCAGGGCCGCCACCGCCCAACATCATATCGGACATAAGATTGGCCGCAATACCTTCATGGCTATGGATACCCCCTACATATAAAGCATTATACACTCCTGACATGGCCTCATTGATGTCTGCCGGAGTCCGGTAAAAACTTTCCAAACTTTTTTCAAAAAGGTTCTCCGTATCCAAAAGATCTTCACTGCAAGCCGTGACAAAAACCAAGCTTGCCAAACATATATTATATATTATTTTTTTCATCATCTGGTATTTTTAAAATTAAAATTGGACATTTAGACCAAACATTACGGTACGTGGCAGCGGATATAGGCCCAGATCGATACCTGAGGCCCAACCGGCATCATGACCAAACGATACTTCCGGATCCATACCCCGGAAGTTTGTGAAGGTGTAGAGATTGTTTACCGCACAATACAACTTTACTTCTTTTATATAGTTGATGTTGGATAAATATTCCCCTAACTTGACACCCACGGTCAAGTTGTTGATCCGTAAATAATCGGCATCCTGCATGTAGATATCAGAGATCCAATTCGTGTTTCTGTTCGATACCGAACTTAAGCGGGGCAATCTGTCCGAAGTGCCCTCCCCATGCCAGCGTCCAAAAATTTCAGTAGTATAGTTTTGCGTAAAATTATCGGCAAAAGAACGGTAGGACTGCATTACCTGCATACCAAATTTTCCGGACAAGGTGGTATTGGCATAAAACCCTTTGTATTCGGCATTGAGCTGAATCCCCAATTCAAAATCGGGGTTTGGATTGCCCAACATAATTTTGTCCGCTTCATCAATGGCACCATCATTGTTCTGATCTACAAAACGAACATCGCCCGGGCGTTGATCGCTAAAATAAGGTGTGCCGTCCGTAGGTTTTACATAATTATCTACCTCATCCTGGTTTTGCAGAATACCATCGGTTTCATATCCATAAAAGAATCCAATAGGTTTCCCCACTTCCACCCTGGATACCGCAGCAGTTCCTTGCGACAGTACATGCTGTGGCCCTTGAATGATTCCCTCCGCATTGGCGATCCTGGTCACTTCATTCTTATTGAACGCACCGCTCACTGTAGCACCATATTTAAAATCTCCGGCGCTATCGTTCCAGGACAACATAAGTTCATAACCGGAATTCTCTATATCGCCTCCATTAATAAAAGGGGCTCCGGCACCGGAAGTTCCTAAAATAGGGGCCACTACCAACCAATCTTTTGTAGTCTTCTTGTACCAATCGGCAGTAAGGGCCAACCTGGAATTAAAGAAACGGGCATCCAGACCAAAATTCAATTGTTCAGAAGTCTCCCATTTTACATCAGGATTGGTAACCCGGGCAGGCACGGCAGTAGGTCCGGAGATAGGTTTGGTATCTCCAAAATAATAGCCCGGGTTAAGATTGGCAATAGTGGAACTATAGATAAAATTATCTATGGATTGGTTACCGTTCTGTCCCCAACTTCCTCTCAATTTTGCAAAATCCAATATATCCTTATCATTTCCTATAAAATCTTCATTGGTAAGTACCCAACCGGCGGATACGGAAGGAAAGTATCCCCAACGATTTCCTTTGGCAAAATTGGACGACCCATCTGCCCTCATGGTTGCGGAAAGCAGGTACTTTTCCTTATAATCATATTGTGCCCTGGCCATGTAGGACAACAACCCGCCACCACCTGCTGCCCAATTGGCCCCATAGGTACTAATGGCATTTATATCGGTCTTGTCCACATTGTTCAAAAAGGCATATTGGGGCAATCCGAAGCGTGTATTGGCCATACTACCCCCAACTTCATTGTTCAGAACATTTTTGTATACCTCATTACCGATCAATATATTCAATTTATGGTCTCCAAAGGAATGGTCGTATGATAAGGTATTCGTCCAGGTGGTATTGACACCCATATACTGACTTTGGGCAGCTGCGTCCACAGAATTGCTGTAAAGTACCCCTAAACCATAGGTGGGTGTCCAGGAACGCCCATGGCCAAACCAGGAATCAAAACCATAGGAAGATCGAAATTTAAGATCCTTAAAAGGTTCTATTTCCAGATACACATTTCCTACAAGGGTATTGTTCTTATTTCCCAGATTGCTGTAATTATGACGGTAAAACATCACTGCCAAGGGATTGGTCTGTCCTCTGGCCCATCCATCCAAGGTGGGCGTAAAACCGTTGGGATCGGGAGACTTGTCCCAATAGGCGGGCAGTAACGGATGTTGTACCAAGGCATTGTGCAAATCGTTCCAATAAATATTTCCTGTGGCCACACTTCTATTTTCTGTATTGGTATAGGTTAGGTTTTCACCCACGGTTACAATACTGTGCCCTTCATTTTTGAACAACACGAATTCGGTATTCATACGGGCAGTTAACCTTTTGTATCCTGCATCGGTAAGCTTACCTCCAAGAATCCCCGTTTGATCCAGGTAAGAGATGCCCAAGGCATAGGTATTATCCTCGCCGCCACCCGTAATATTTATGGCATGACTTGAAATTGGCGCATTTTTAGTAGACATCTCATCGATCCAATTGGTACCTTCCCAACCATTTTGAAGCATTTGCCATACTTCCGTCCCCAATTGGGTACCCAAATTTTCTGGATAATTGTCATTCAACCAAACATTGTTCTGAAGGAGCGTTTCCCAATTATTTTCCGGTAAACCATCATTGACCCTGCCCTCATCCATAATAAACATATACTCTTGGGCATTAAGCGGCGATACATTTTTATAAATATTTTGAAACCCGTAGTACGTATCGTAATTCACTTGGGCCTGTCGGCCTTTTTTTCCTTTATAGGTTGTAACCAAAACCACTCCATTGGCAGCCCTGGATCCATAAATGGCCGCAGATGCCGCATCTTTCAGAACATCTATGGTTTCAATATCCGAACCGTTCAAATAATCTATATTGCCTACAGCGACCCCATCAACTATATAAAGTGGACTGGAATTTCCGATGGTTCCCAGACCGCGAATGGTTACTTTGGTTCCGGCACCTGGCTGACCGTTGT
>CBFGWQ010000234.1:0-5240 GCA_965652575.1 uncultured Arenibacter sp.
GGCAAAACCATACCATAACCAAAATATGGGATCATTAAAAAAATCATAAAACTCCCCCCATGTTTCACTACAGTTTTTAAAATACTATTTTTGCTAAAATTGAGATACCTAGATGGCGGATAGCTTGGTCATTATTCCTACCTTCAATGAAATTGAAAACATTGAGCCCATTATTCATTCCGTCTTTTCTTTGGAGGGGGATTTTCATATCCTAGTTGTAGATGATAATTCCCCGGACGGTACGGCGGAGGCGGTAACAACTTTGCAGGAACGCTATTCCGATCGTTTGTTCTTAGAGGTAAGGCATGGTAAGTCTGGATTGGGGACTGCCTATATCCATGGATTTAAGTGGGCCATTGAAAGAAAGTATGAATATATTTTTGAGATGGATGCGGATTTTTCACATGCCCCTCCCGATCTTATAAGACTGCGCCAAGCATGTATTGATGGGGCGGATGTGGCCGTGGGGTCCCGTTACAAAAAGGGAATCAATGTGGTAAATTGGCCCTTATATAGAATATTGTTGTCCTATGGGGCCTCATTTTATGTAAAGTTGATAACCGGAATGAAGGTACACGATCCTACGGCCGGATTTGTATGTTATAGGAAAAAGGTCTTGGAGACCATTAATTTGGATTCCATTAAATTTATCGGCTATGCCTTTCAGATCGAGATGAAGTTCAGGGCCCATCTTCAAAATTATAAAATTGAGGAGGTTCCTATTATTTTTACGGATAGGATAAGGGGAAAATCAAAAATGAGCGCTTCCATTATTAATGAGGCCGTGTTCGGGGTAGTACAGATGAAGTTGCGGAGTTTGTTTCACAAAAAGAAATTTTAAAATGGGAAGAATACTTTTAAAAAACGGTAAAATTGTCAATGACAATAACATATTCCCTGCCGATATACTGCTGGAAGACGATATAATTCTTAAAATCGAGACTGTAATTTCATCCGATAGTGCCGCTAAGGTCGTTGATTTGGAAGGGAAGTATGTAATACCGGGGGCCATAGACGATCAAGTGCATTTTAGGGAACCGGGTCTGACCCATAAGGGTACTATTGCTACCGAAAGTAGGGCGGCGGTTGCCGGTGGAATAACCTCCTTTATGGAACAGCCCAATACCAATCCACAGACAACCACTATCGAGGCCTTGGAGCAAAAGTTTGAAATTGCCGGAAACACGGCCTTTGCCAATTATTCTTTTTTGTTCGGAGGGACCAATGATAATTTGGAAGAGATAAAAAAACTGGATAGGAATGCCTGTTCCGGGATCAAACTTTTTTTAGGTTCCTCTACGGGCAATATGTTGGTAGATAATGAAGAGGTAATCGAAAAAATATTCAGGAATACCGAGATGGTCATTTCCGCACATTGTGAGGATGAGTCCACCATCAAGTCAAATTTGGCCAGATATATGGCGCAGTACGGGGACGATATTCCCGTTAAATACCATCCTTTGATACGGAGTGCCGAAGCCTGTTACCTTTCTTCTTCCAGGGCCATAGCCCTGGCCAAAAAGACCGGGGCAAGATTTCACGTCTTTCACCTGTCAACAGGGAAGGAAACAGAACTTTTTAGGAACGATATTCCCCTGGAAGATAAAAAGATTACAGCAGAGGTCTGTATTCACCACCTTTGGTTTTCAGAAGCGGATTACGATACCAAGGGGAGCTTGATCAAATGGAATCCGGCCGTTAAAACGGCAACGGACAGGGATCAGCTTTGGGAGGCTTTATTGGACGACCGTATAGATGTAATTGCCACGGACCATGCCCCGCATACTTTAGAGGAAAAAAATAATGTGTACACTTCCGCTCCCTCCGGAGGCCCTTTGGTACAGCATGCCCTGCCGGCAATGTTGGAAAGCTACCATAGCGGACAGATAAGCCTGGAAAAAATTGTGGAGAAAATGTGCCATAATCCGGCCAAATTGTTCCAAATAAAAAAACGTGGTTTTATTAAAGAAGGATTTTATGCCGATTTGGTGGTTTTGGACCTTAACAATCCCTGGAAAGTGACCAAGGAAAATATCGCCTATAAGTGTGGATGGTCTCCCTTTGAAGGAAACACCTTCAAATCCAGGATAAGCCATACCTTTGTAAATGGCCATTTGGCCTATTGGGATGGTAATTTCTCAAAAGAGCGTAAAGCTATGAGGTTAACTTTTAATAGAGGGTAATGCAAAAGTATATAGTTGCCATTTTTATAGGGCTGTTTTTTTCATGTAATGAAAAGGTGGTGGAAAAACCGGAAAACCTTATTCCGGAAACCAAGATGGCCAGCATTTTGTACGACGTTTCATTAATAAATGCCGGTAAAATAATTAATGAAGGTGTTTTAAACGAATATGACATTGAACCTATGGGGTATATCTATGCCAAGTATGGGATAGATAGCCTTCAATTTGTAAAAAGTGATACCTATTACGCTTCCATTCCTACGGTATATGAGGCCATCTATACCAAGGTTAAGGATAGATTGGAGAAGGGGGAAAAGTTTTTTGAAGAAGAAAGACAGAAGAAGCAGGATTCTATAAACGAGTCCAGGGAAAAGTTGAAACCGAATCTCAAAAAAAAACCGGATAACACTAAGGACTCCCTTCCATAAACTTTTTACAGGACAGTTCTATGGCGCCATCCAAGGCTTCAAAGGAATATCCCAGTTCTTTTTTGACTTTGTCGGCCGAGAACAATTGGTTTTTTCTGAGGGATCGTATTGAGTTTTTGGTAAGTTTTCTTCCGCTGTTCCAGAAAATATTTCTAAGCCAATCCAATCGCCTAAATACCTCCAGTTGCCAGAATTTAATGGCTTTGCTTGGACCTGGTTTGCCAAAGGCCCCTGTAATCATGTGCAGAATTTCTTTGTAGGTCATGTTTTTGGCCACCAGGATATACCTTTCATTGGTTATGGATGACTGCATTAATTGGGTCATTATCTTAACTACATCATATACAGTAACGAAACCTGTTCCTCCCGGCGGATAATATTTACGGCCCTTATAAGCGGTTTTGAATAGAATTCCGGTGCCGGTTTCCCAGAATCCAGGCCCCAGAATAACCCCCGGATTTACAATGACCACGGGAACGTTTTCCTGTGCACCCCTCCAAACTTCCAGTTCGGCATCCATCTTGGTCATGGCGTATACATTGCTTTGTTGGGCGTTCCAATCCGTTTCTTCGGTAGCCATTTGGTTACCTATCGTTCTCCCTATGGCACCTATGGAACTGGAGTAGCATAATTTTTTAACTCCGTTGGCAATACAGAGATTGACAATATTTTTGGTGCCTTCATAGTTTACCGTACGCAATAGGTCGTAATCATTGGGATTAAAAGAAATTAAGGCCGCACAGTGGTACACATGGGTTACATTTTCAAAAGCGATTTCCAGGGCAGGGAGGTCGTTGAGATCGGCCTTTACCCAAATAATTTTTTGAAAAAGTTCACGGGATTGCCCGGTATAATACCCAAATACCTTTTCCACCTCTTCTAGGTTGCTCTTTTCCCTATGAATGGCTTTTACCGTGGCACCTGATTGCAATAAATGCAAAAGAAGGTGCGCTCCCAGCAATCCGGTTCCCCCTGTGACTAATATCATGCTGTAAATTTACTCAATTGTCCCCAATTTATTCTGTTTTTGAAAGGAGTTAAACCACCTATTATTTTATATTTGCGACTATTATAGAATTAGAAGAATTACGGCATGACTACAAACTTTGTAGAGGAATTGACTTGGAGAGGAATGTTGCACGATGCAATGCCCGGTACGGAAGAACATTTGTTAAGCGGAATGCAATCTGCCTATGTTGGAATAGACCCAACGGCAGACTCCCTGCATATTGGACATTTGGTAGGGGTGATGATGCTTCGCCATTTTCAGTTGGCAGGCCATAAACCTTATGCGTTGATCGGTGGGGCTACGGGGATGATAGGCGATCCTTCGGGAAAATCCACCGAACGAAATTTGCTGGATGAGGCCACTTTGGTGCATAACCAGGCCGCCATAAAGGCACAATTGTCCCGTTTTTTGGATTTTAACAGCGGAAAGGACAACAGTGCCGTACTGGTGAACAACTATGATTGGATGAAGGATTTTTCCTTTTTGGCATTTATACGGGATGTGGGAAAGCACATAACGGTAAATTATATGATGGCCAAGGATTCCGTAAAAAAACGTCTGTCGGCCGAAGCCAAGGAGGGCATGTCCTTTACGGAATTTACCTATCAGTTGGTACAGGGATATGATTTTTTGCACCTTTATAAGGAATACAATTGTACCCTGCAAATGGGCGGTAGCGATCAGTGGGGAAATATTACCACAGGGACGGAACTTATTCGTAGAATTGGTGGAGGCAAAGGGTTTGCCCTTACCTGTCCTTTGATTACCAAGGCCGATGGCACCAAATTTGGGAAGTCCGAAGGCGGCAATATCTGGTTGGACCCGGAAAGGACATCTCCCTATAAATTTTATCAGTATTGGTTGAACACCTCGGATGGGGATGCCGAAAAATATATAAAAATCTTCACTTTTTTACCGAAGGAAGAAATAGAAAATTTGATACAAACCCACCAGGAGGCCCCGCATTTAAGGGTGCTTCAAAAGCGTTTGGCCGATGAGGTCACGGTAATGGTACATTCTCAGGAAGACCTGGACAATGCGGTGAAGGCCAGTGATATTCTCTTTGGGAAATCGACTTCGAGCGACTTAAAAAAACTTAATGAAAAGACATTTTTGGAAGTGTTTGAAGGCGTTCCCCAGGCGGTGGTATCCAAGGAGGACATTGGCAATGGCTTGGATATGATTGCGGCCCTGGCGGCAAAAACCGGTTTTTTAGCTTCCAATGGGGAGGCTAGACGGGAGTTGAAACAAAATTCCATTTCCGTAAACAAGGAAAAGGTAAAGGAAGATTATATCATTACCACCGAAGATCTAATCAACGATAAATTTGTTTTGTTACAGCGCGGGAAGAAGAATTATTTTGTGTTGGTCGTTAAATAAACACCTTATTTTATGGGTTTAGCCCAATTAGAATAGGGGATACCCTTTGGACTAGTGTTAAGTTAACCGTTAAATGACTTCTCGACTGCGCTACCATTGACGTCTTTACTAAGAATCTCAATATTAATGATATGAACTGGGCAAGAGTAGTCACTTCGACGGAGTCCTTTTTCGGGACTCCCGATAGCTATCGGGAGAGAAGTCGCATATACTGGGCGGGAGCTATATGTGCGATTTAGC
>CBFGWQ010000235.1:0-5201 GCA_965652575.1 uncultured Arenibacter sp.
ATCTAGACTTTCAACTTTATAACTTTGAACCTTGAACTTTTTCACTGCATATTGCTACCGCCTTCTGCCAAATTATCATCCAGTCCTTGCCTGCACCTCTATTGAAAGAATTTGGGCAGTTGGCCCTTTACGCATTATGAACAACTAAAAGGCATTGAACAGTTGCAATTCTTGTTAACTTTTTTTATTGACACAGGGTTGGAAGGTTGAAAAAAAAATATATAAGATGCACTGTTGTAACCAATGTTTCTTTTTACTATCTTAGGGTTATACTATTTGTAAAACTGTTGTACTATACCTCAATGTAAGTTTTATGTTATTATTATGTAAAATCATCATTGTTTGATGATATTTTTAATAATACGCTTAAACGTTTTACTACCTTGGTATGCTTAAAAAATATAACCAACTAACTAATTAAACTGTAGATGAAAAAACAAGAAAACGTGGTATTTTCCTCCTATTTGCAAAAATGGAGGAATATATCTTTATTATTACCGAAAAACGCAATTAAGCACTTTTTGCTGCTTTGCACCCTTCTCTTTGGTTTGGGTGCCTACGAAGGATGGGCCAATGCGTCCAATTTCACGGATGCCAGTGTACAAGATCCCATTACGGTGAGTGGAAATATTACCGATTCACAGGGCATGCCTCTTTCAGGAGCTTCCATACAGGAAAAGAATACCAGTAATGGCGCCGTTGCCGATTTTGATGGTAATTACACGATAGAGGTAAGTTCCGGTAATGCCATATTGGTGTTCTCCTATTTGGGGATGCAGACTGTGGAAAGATCCGTTGGACAAGATACCAATATCAATATCCAGCTGCAGGAGGATGCCAATTTTTTGGATGAGGTAGTTGTTGTTGGTTATGGCACCACGGCAAAGAAAGACGTTACCGGAGCCATTTCTTCCATTAAAGGGGACGATTTTAAGAATTTGCCGGTTTCCGGAGTAGATGAAGCCTTGCAGGGAAGAATGGCCGGAGTCCAGGTAGTGCCCAATGGCGGTGCTCCGGGAGGCTCCGTGGCCATAAGGATTCGCGGTACCGGAACGGTGAACAATTCAGAGCCCCTATATGTTGTTGATGGAATCGCTACTGCAAGCATTAATGGGATCAACCCCAATGATATTGAGTCCATCCAGGTTTTAAAGGATGCTTCCGCTTCCGCCATTTATGGTACAAGGGCAGCTAACGGTGTGGTCATCGTAACTACCAGAAAAGGTAGATCGGGAAAACTGAATATGGATGTTGATGTGTATTCCGGTTTTTCCAATGTGATAAAAACCCTCGATGTATTGGATGCACCCACTTTGGCGGAAATAAAGAGGGAACGTTACGCCAATGACAATATTCCCGTAAACCCCATTTGGCAGGATCCACAATATCAGACACAGCTTACCGATTGGCAGGATGCCGTTTTTTCAACCGGGATGACCCAGAATGTGGACCTCAATATTAGTGGAGGAAACGAAAATTCAACTTTTTTGTTTGGTTTGGGGTATTATAACGAGGAAGGGATAATTGAAAGATCTGCAGCCGATAGGATAAGCTTAAGGATCAACTCTGACCATAAGTTAAAGAAATGGTTAAAAATTGGGCAGACCATGTCCTTGTCCTCTAGGACCGCCACCGGTTTCAATACTACTTCCGCACAAAGTGGATTAATATGGAGCGCTATACGTTTTCACCCGGGATTGCCTATTAAGGATAGCGATGGTAAGTATAGTTCCAATCAGATAAGTGGGGAGTTCGGCGATATCAACAATCCCATTTTCGAGATCGAAAGATTGGATGCCGATGATCGTACAACACGTTTGCTAACCAGTATTTCCCCTGAAATCTCATTGACCAGCGACTTAAAATTTAAGGCGAATTTTGCAGTGGATGCCTCGGTCAGGGACAGGAGAAGTTTTAATTCGCAAGTACTGGATCAGATAAGAACTACCAATGAAAATAGTGCCAGCAGGAACTATGACGAGGAATTTTCGTTTTTAATGGAATATTTTCTGACCTATGATAAGATATTTGGTGATCACAGGGTCGGAATCGTTGGTGGGTATACCCAGCAATCATTTGATTACCAGGGGTTTTCTGCGAGTTCAAAAAATTTACCGGACGAAGATCCCAGTCAGCGCCTATTGGGTACGGGGGAATTGAACGGGAATGGTGAATATAAGGCACATGACGGACTCGAATCTATTTTTGGCCGACTTAATTATTCTTATTTGGATAGGTATTTACTTACGGCAACAGTAAGGTCCGATGAGTCCTCCAAGTTTGCCAAGGGTAATAGAACAGGTGTTTTTCCGGCCTTTTCCTTAGGTTGGAGGGTCTCTGAGGAACCTTTTTTTGATGTCCCTTTTATGGATAACCTAAAAGTGACCGGTGGTTGGGGAGAATTGGGGAATCAGAACATTGATAGATTGCAATATCTGGCAAGAATTGGCCGTGGACAAAGATATTCCCTTGGTTTGGACGGTAGTGTTGATGTTGTAGGGGCCAACCAGGTAAGTTATGCCAATGAGGATATTAGCTGGGAAACGGTTAGGATGACCAACTTTGGTGTTGATATGGGCTTTTTGGACAACAGATTGACCTCCAATTTTAATTACTTTATAAAGGATACGGACGATATGCTGCTCAGACCTCCCGTAATTGGTTCGCAAGGGAGCAACCCTTCCCCTTTTCTAAATATTGGAAAAGTAAGGAACAAGGGTTTGGAAGTGGAATTGAACTGGCAGGATTCCAAGGGTGACTTTGGATATAATATAGGGGCAAATGCTTCCTTTGTTAAGAATGAAGTAGTAAAATTGGTAAGCGGTACTTTTTTGGGGTCCCCGTTATACGGAAGGCCGAATCAGGAAATTGTGCGTACCTATGAAGGAAATCCGATCAGTACGTTTTATGGATGGCGTGCAGACGGTCTTTTTCAGACCCAAGCAGAAATTGACAGTCACGCGGAACAGCCTGGGGCCGTTCCTGGCGATGTTCGTTTTATCGATATAAATAATGATAATGTTATAGATGATAAGGATAGGGAAATTATTGGAAGTCCCCACCCAAAGATGACCTATGGTGTAAATGCCAGTGCAAATTATAAAGGTTTTGACCTTACCATGTTCTTTTTGGGAGTGGCCGGAGTGGATATTTATAACGCCGACAGAATGCAGGGCCTGGATGCCAGTTATCCTTTTAACCTCTACTCGGATATTACCGGTCGGTGGACAGGTCCGGGTACGAGCAATGAGATTCCAAGGGTCTCTACCCTGCGCACCAATTTAAATCATAGGACATCCGATCTGTTTATTGAAAAAGGAGATTTTTTAAAGTTGAAAAATCTTACGGTAGGTTATACCATACCGTCGGATATCACCGATAAAATCGGATTGTCACGATTGAGGTTCTATGTAACCGGACAGAATGTCTTTACCATAACCGGATACTCTGGCTTTGACCCCGAATTGGGTATAACGGATGGGAATCAAATAAATGTGGATTATGCCCAATATCCCCAGGCAAGAACATTTTTATTGGGGGCCAATATTGGTTTTTGACACATTGGTAAGGATTCAGTTTAATAAATAGAAAATTTAGAAATCATGATAAAGATTATAAAAAACAGATACATACTTCCTCTGGCGTGTCTATCGCTGTTGGTTACGGGCTGTGATAAGGATATTCTGGATACCACTGCCTATGGGGAATCTACCTCGGCAACCTTTTGGCGGAACGGGGAAGATGCGGTAGCAGCGGCTAATGCCATGTACACATTATTGCGTGAGGAAGATTCCTATGGCCATAACGAAAATGTATTCGACAATTGTGCGGATGATATTTTTAGGGCCGGGGACCACGGTTATGAAGAGGCCATGGAGAACTTTACCCTGGATGCCAGTAACAATGGAGTAAGGGCGGGCTGGAAAAATAAGTATGAGATGATCAATAGGGCCAATGCGGTCCTTATTAATGTTCCCGGAATTGAAGGTATGGACGAGGCCCTAAAGAATAGGGTGTTGGGTGAGGCACATTTTATAAGGGCATTTGGATATTGGAGGTTTTCGGTGATTTATGGTGGAGTTCCGCTTATACTTGAGGATAATATTATTGAAAGTAATTTTAATGTTCCAAAAGCTACCCTTGCCGAGGTACAGGCCCAGATAGAATCGGATCTTATTGCCGCAGTGGGTTTGCTGCCGCCCACCCATACGAGTGAAAATCTGGGAAGGCCAAATAAAGGATCCGCCAATGGGCTTTTGGCCAAGTTATATTTGTATCAGGAAAATTTTGAAGGTACCATTACAGCGGGAACGGAGGTCATTAACGGACCTTATCCGCTTGCACCAAATTTCAGGGATAATTTTACCCCGGCAACAGAGAATAATCCCGAGATGCTATTCGCGGCACAGGGCTCGGATTGGGTAGATAATCCCCAATATTTTGTAACACCAAGACCGTGGGGCGGTTGGGATTTTCATAACCCGGTACAAAACGTAGTGGATGAGTTTGAGGACGGGGACCCACGTCTGGGGTATTCTATATTTAAGCCGGGCGATATGGTGCAAAGAGGACCGGAATTAACAGAATTTACTGCAGATTTGACCCAGACCGGATATAGTCTGTCCAAATTTACCACCTTTAATGAGGATGGAAGTTTAAGTAACCAGGCCAATGTGCCCATTCTAAGATCGGCAGATGTCTATTTATTGGTAGCGGAGGCAAAGATCAGAAAAGATGGCCCTGGTGCAGGGGATGACGAAATCAATGCGGTTCGGGATAGGGTTGGTTTATTACCGGTGGAAAATGCAGGAATGCCGGAATTGATCCATGAACGGCGGGTAGAATTGCTTGGTGAAAACCAACGGCATCAAGACCTTATGAGATGGGATAAGGCCGGAATTGTGGATATAGTGGAGATTTATGGGGAAGATAGGGGCCAGTTTGATCCCGTAAGAGTCTTTGTTAGGCCTAAACATTACTATTTTCCGATCCCTCAAAACGAAATAGATCTTAGTAATGGGGTATTGATACAGAATCCAGGTTATTGAGATAAACCCAAAGGCAATGCTTTTAGTAAGTAGATGATGTTCATAATATGTAAATCAGGGAGTGCGTAACTTGTTAATTGGAACCACCTGTACTGACAGATTTTCTTTTAAGGGGTATTTCCCTTTCAAGATAGTCTGTCAGTATTTTTTAAT
>CBFGWQ010000236.1:0-5190 GCA_965652575.1 uncultured Arenibacter sp.
TGGCTACTGGCTACTGGCTACTGCTTTTTTTAATTGGTTGTCTCCTTAGTCCTTTTTAAAAAGTAAAATAATGGTATTTTTACCGACTTAAAAAATATTGCGCTTTATGTTTAAGGATCTTTACGAAAGGGGATTTTATATCACCTTGTTTATTATTGGATTTTGGGTGAATTTTTCAATGGCCCAAGAAGAAATTACGGAAAAGGAATTAAAAGACCATATTTTATTCTTGACTTCGGATAAAAATTCCGGTCGTTATCCCGGAGGAAAAATAAACAAAAGGATTGTCCGATATATATCCAAGGATTTTAAAAAGTCCGGGATATTCCCCTTTTTACACTCCTATAGACAGCCTTTTGTGGCACCATTACGGGTAAAGAAAGGGGATAAGCCCAAAAAGGCCGTTACAACTTGGAACGTTATAGGATATATAGAGGGCAATGATCCATTATTAAAGAGCGAATATATTGTATTGGGGGCCCATTATGATCATTTGGGAATGGGGGGCGGACCGTCTTCAAAATCCGATAAAACGGGGATACACCATGGTGCGGATGATAATGCAAGCGGTACTTCGGCACTGCTGGAGATAGGGGAGAAATTAATGGCCCACAGCCCAGCGCTAAAAAGAAGTGTTTTGTTGGTCGCTTTTGGGGCCGAGGAACAGGGCCTTTTGGGGAGTAAATATTTTACGGACAATCCTTTGGTCCCATTATCACAGATTAAATTAATGATCAATATGGATATGGTAGGCAGGTTGAATAATGCCGGGCAGGTATATATGGGCGGAGCCGGAACCTTTCCCGGTGGGATGGAATTAATGAAGGAATTGGGACCGCCATTGGGCTTGTCGCCGGTAGTACATGCCGGGTCTGTGGGAGGTTCGGACCATGTATCCTTTTATAAAAAGAATATTTCCGTACTTGGAATCCATACAGGGGGGCACCCACAATACCATACGCCCGAGGATACGGTAGAACTGATTAACTTTGAAGGACAAAAACAGGTTTGCCATTATATATATAATGCCATAATGAAGGTAGCTTCAACATCTTATGACATGAAATTTATTCCGCAAGGAGACTAGTGTCGTGTCAACCCTACTTTAGCCATCCCAAGCCTTGCTCTTTTTCACCCGGCCTTCGTTAAAAAACAGTTCCGTAGCTACGGCTATGCAACATTTTTTTGCCTTGCCCGGATAAAAAATTACGGCGACTTAAATGACAAAGTAGCATTGATAAGACACTAGAATCATTTTGGTTCTTTACATTTGTAAGGATTAAAAACTTTGGAATGCAAAAAAATAATGTTTTAACCGCTCTTTTCCTGATGGCTTTGATGGTTCAATGCAAGGAAGAAAGTAAGTCGCCCCATAAGGAGGAAAGTAATGTTCCCAAATCGGAGGTTTCGGAATCTACCGTCGATACTACCCCTATTTTGATAGAAAAGCCCGAAAATATAAATGCACCGGAGGGTATGGTATGGATTCCAGGTGGTGAATTTACACAAGGTGCCGTAAAACAGGATAAAATGGCCATGGCCCATGAAAAGCCTGCCCATAAGGTGAAGGTAAGTGGTTTTTTTATGGATGAAACAGAGGTGACCAATGCGCAATTTGCAAAATTTGTCAAGGAAACCGGTTACATAACCGTATCCGAGCGGGCCATAGATTGGGAGGAAATGAAAACCCAAGTTCCGGAAGGTACTCCCAAACCCCATGATTCCATTTTGCAACCGGGCTCTTTGACGTTTAAGAAAACCAAGAGTTCCGTGCCCAATCTATATGATTTTTCCCAATGGTGGAATTGGACCATTGGGGCCAATTGGAAACATCCCAATGGACCTGGAAGTTCCATAAAGGGAAAAGATAACGAACCTGTAGTACAAGTGGCCTATGAAGATGCCCTGGCCTATTGCCAATGGGCAGGAAGAAGATTGCCAACGGAGGCCGAATGGGAAAGGGCTGCCAGGGGCAATAAGACCGAAAGTATCTATTTCTGGGGCGATGACGATTCCGGTTTGTCGCAAAGGGCAAATACCTGGGAAGGGGAATTTCCGGTAACCAACACTAAAGCCGATGGTTTTGAACAGCGTGCCAAAGTTAAATCCTACCCTCCCAACGATTTTGGCCTTTATGATATGGCCGGCAATGTTTGGGAATGGACCAGTGATTGGTACAATACCAATTATTACAAGGAATTGGGGGACATGAACGGCCCTGTGGTCAACCCCCAAGGCGCAGCCACTGCATATAATCCCAATATGCCCTATGCCAAGGAGAAGGTAATGAAAGGAGGGTCTTTTCTATGTAACGCATCCTATTGTGCCAGTTATAGGATATCTTCCAGGATGGCCTCCAGCTTGGACTCTTCCTTGGAACATCTGGGCTTTAGGACGGTCGCTACCGTAGATATGCTAGCAGGGACTAAATAGTATTTTTTGGATTTTTTAAAATTGTAATCCTCTAGGTTTTTGCCAAGGGGATTTTTTTTATAGCTTTAGTGTGGCAATATATTATAAATGTATATTTTACATTTATAAAAGTATTTTATATATTTGCGGTACAAATACCAAATGTATATGCCGTTTCCTGATAATTTCGCCCCGGAGCTAGTTGTTGAATCCCCCGGAAGGATCAATTTGATAGGGGAGCATACGGATTATAACCTGGGCTATGTACTGCCCACGGCCATAGAGAAGAAAATTACCTTTAAATTAAAACGAAACCGGTCCGATAAAGAATGTAATCTGTATAGTTTGGGTTACAGTACCGGTTTTACCTTTCAATTGGATAAGATTGCCAGGAGCGGGGTGGAATGGGAAAATTATATTCTGGGCGTTATAAATGAAATTTTGCTGAGAACCGATAGGTTAAGGGGATTCGATTGCACCATTGATAGTAAATTGCCCATGGGTTCGGGCCTCAGTTCATCTGCTGCCTTGGAATGCGGATTGGCTTTTGGACTCAATGAATTGTTCGGTCTGGGGCTTTCCAAAATGGATATAGTGCATCTTTCGCAAAAGGCAGAGCATACCTTTGTAGGTACCCAATGTGGAATCATGGACCAATTTGCTTCCGTAATGAGCGAAAAGGGACATGTTATATTATTGGACTGCAAGTCCCTGGAGTATCAACAGATCCCGATTTATATGGAACCCTACAAAATGATAATGTTGAATACAAAAGTGTCCCATAACCTGGCCTCCAGTGAGTATAATACCAGAAGGCGGGAGTGTGGGGAAGCTGTGGGCATCATCCGGGGAAAATATCAGGAAGTAAGGTCGTTAAGGGATGTAACGGCTACCATGATAGAGGAGTTTAAGGAAACAATGGACACCACTCTTTATAAAAGGTGCAGTTTTATTGTTAGTGAAAATGGGAGGGTGTTGAAAGCGGCAGATGCCTTAAAGGCCAATGATATTAAACTTTTGGGAACCCTACTCTACGAGGCACATGAAGGGATCAGTAAATTATACGAGGTAAGTTGTCCGGAATCCGATTTTTTGGTCGATTTTTCCAAACAATATGACTTTGTGTTGGGAGCCAGACAAACAGGTGGCGGATTTGGAGGGTGTATCTTGAATATTGTACATAAGGATAAGATGGAAGCTTTTGTTGAGGATACCACTAAGGCATATAAAAAAGCTTTTAATATTGAATTGGAGGCCTTTGAGGTTCGGCCTAGTGCCGGAACTTACATACATGATAAAGCATAATGACAAATAGTTTTAATGATAATCCCCATAGAAGATTAAATATTCTAACAGGGGAATGGGTTTTGGTCTCTCCCCATAGGACCAAAAGGCCATGGCAGGGAAAGACCGAAAAAAGTACCCGGACAGACCTACCGGCCTACGACCCATCCTGTTATCTTTGCCCTACAAATGAAAGAATGGGGGGCGGGTTAAATCCCAACTATGGAAGACCCTATTCCTTTGTCAATGATTTTTCGGCACTCTTGCCCAATGTTGGGCAAGAGACCTACAAAAACGGACTTTTGTACGCGGAATCCGAATCCGGTATCTGTAAGGTAGTCTGCTTTTCGCCCGATCACTCCCTTACATTGCCTTTAATGTCCGTTCCGGACATTGTGGACGTAATTTCGCTCTGGCAAAAAGAATATAAGGAATTAGGGGCTATGGAAGGTATAGATCACGTTCAGATATTTGAAAATAAAGGGGACATAATGGGGTGCAGCAACCCCCATCCGCATGGGCAAATTTGGGCACAGCATAAAATTCCTCAGGAAGTACATAAGAAAACAGGACATCTTAAGGCGTATTGGGATGAACACGGTAGAAGTATTTTGGAAGATTACATGGCCCAGGAATTGCAATTAAAAGAACGTATTATTGTTGAAAATGAACATTTTGTTGCATTGGTTCCCTATTGGGCGGTATGGCCTTATGAGACAATGATCGTTCCCAAAAGAAAATTGGCACATATCGGTTTACTTTCGGAACCCGAAAAGATATCCTATGCCGAAATCCTGAAACAACTTACCATTAAGTACGATAATATCTTCAGCACTTCCTTTCCATATTCAGCAGGAATACATCAAGCTCCTACAGATGGCAAGGAACATCCGGAGTGGCACTTTCACATGTCTTTTTACCCGCCCTTATTGCGATCGGCTACGGTAAAGAAATTCATGGTAGGTTATGAAATGTTTGCCGATCCACAACGGGATATCACCGCCGAACAGGCAGCGGAAACAATGAAGTCGTTATCCGATCGGCATTATAGTGTGAGTGGGGAAGAATAATTTAAGAATAATTTGATGGAGGTATCCTATTAATTATAAAGATCCAATTTATTCTTTAGCCGGATAATTTCATTTTGCATTTTTTCCATCCTATTTAGAAGTCGCGTAATAACGGCGATACCTTCCAAATTAATGTCGAGATCGGAATGTAGTCTCAATATTTTTTCCGCTTTGGGCAACTGCTGTATGGGGAGGTAATGCATATTTTCCTTGACCACAACGTCAACCAGTCCGTACTCGTATAGTTCCAATACGAAATGGGTTTCTATATTGTGGCTCGCACAAAAGTCGGTAATAAGTATATATTCCTGGTCCATAAGGATTAAATTTGGTCAATATATTTGGTTGATGCACTGGTGCAGATTACTCTTTTCATCTGTTCAAATTTATTGTTTTTTAATGGTTGGATGGAATTATTCACATC
>CBFGWQ010000237.1:0-5123 GCA_965652575.1 uncultured Arenibacter sp.
ATTGCCGATAACGACAATTGTATGGAGGCCCCCTTAATAAATGGCACCCCTACCATTTTTTGTGAGGCCTTTACCCAGGATCTGGATGCTTATACGGATTCTGCCCCTGCAGGTTTTGAACTGATATGGAGCAGTAACAGTGATTTTTCCATTGAGGGCGCCAGGTTGAATACCAGTGTTGTGGATTTTGAGGCTACTTTTTATGGCTTTTTATATAATGGTTCGGACTGTGTTAGTCCTCCTTTGGAGGTTACCCTGGTTCGTAATGAACCTCCGGTGGTAGAGGAAAGCCCAACCGACGTTACTATTTGTGGACCGGGTATGGTGACCTTGAGCGCAGTGGCATCTGGTGGAGG
This sequence comes from uncultured Arenibacter sp., assembly GCA_965652575.1. Lineage (GTDB taxonomy): Bacteria > Bacteroidota > Bacteroidia > Flavobacteriales > Flavobacteriaceae > Arenibacter. The sequence continues at coordinate 357 of CBFGWQ010000237.1, forward strand.
CAGTTTGTTTTGGTACGATTCGGAATCGGGTGGGGACTCATTGCAAGAAGGAAGTAACTTTTCCACCAGCGTCAATGCTACTACTATCTATTATGTAGAGGCCTTTGCCAATGGTTGTTTCTCAGAGCGGGTGCCGGTTACGGTAACCGTGGCCGAATCCCCGGATACGGGGACAATCACCAATACTACGGCCTGTAGTGCGGTAGGGGAAGATTCCGGCAATATTGATCTGGATACTACCCGTACCGGGGGCGACACCGGGGTATGGAGCATAGTGGGGACCCCACCGGGAAGTATTGTCATTGCAGCGGGCAATATGGTAAATTTTGAGGGAGCCCCCGATGGGGATTATGTGTTTAGGTTTACCACCAATACGGCCGTGGCCCCTTGTACGGATGAAAGCGTGGAGGTCACTATTTCGGTCAGCAGTTGTACAGTGGATTCCGATGGGGACGGTATCCTGGATCAGGACGAAGTTGCTTTGGGACTGGATCCCAATGATCCGGATACGGATGGCGATGGAATAGATGACGGGTCAGAAGTGGGGCCGGATATAGATAGTCCGTTGGACACCGATGAAGACGGAATAATAGATGCGCTGGACTCCAATATTCTGGATTCGGACAATGACGGGGTGGTGGACCAATTGGATCCGGCGAACACCAATCCCTGTATCCCTGCCATTTCGGCCGCCTGCCAGATAGACCTCGCCCTGGAGAAAACAGTGGATAGGGAAAGTGTACTGGTAGGTAGGGAAGTTGTATTTACGGTAACGCTCACTAATCTAAGTCAGATTATGGTGACCAATATAGCGGTGAACGATCTTGTAAGTCTAGCTACCGGGTTCCAGTACGTAAGTAGTGCTGTTACCAAGGGCGTTTATGATGAAGTGGCCGGGGTATGGCAATTGGATGAGGTTTTGGCGGATGAGGTCAATACTTTGACCATTACTGCCATAGTACCTGAGGAGGGCAGCTATCAGAATGTGGCCGCCATTGTGGATTCTTTTCCCGAGGATTCCAATGCCGCCAATAATACGGCAACCGCTACAGTAACGGGTACGCCCCGCTCAACGGACGAATGCGGGTTCCTGTTTAATATGATATCCCCTAATGGGGACGGAATAAACGATACGGTATTTATTAATTGTATAGGCGATTACCCAAACAATACCCTGCAAGTCTATGATCGATATGGCAATGAGGTCTTCTCTGCCAAGGGTTATGACAATACTTGGACGGGTACCGGAAAAAATGGGGATCTGCCAAAAGGGACCTACTTTTATATCTTGGATCTTGGCGACGGAACGGAAGTCAATAAAGGTTGGATCCAAATCATAAGATAAAATAGACTATGAATTTAAAAATATACGATAAGGGGTATAGGGATATTTTATGGGTTTGTGGCCTACTGTTTTTTTCTGTGGGCATGCTTTTCGCACAAAAAGAACCCCAGTATACCCAATATATGTACAATATAGGTAGTTTTAACCCCGCTTATGTGGGCACGGTGGAGACTCCGGATATTACTGGGCTATATCGCGCTCAATGGACCGGAATTCCCGGAGCGCCCAGAACAATGCGGTTTGGGGTAAACCTGCCCCTGGCCAATGAAAAAAATGGTCTGGGATTTAATGTGGTAAGCGATCAATTGGGGCCCACTACCCAAACCTATATAGATCTGGCCTATTCCTTTCAGGTAAAGATTTCGGACGATACCAAACTTTCCTTTGGGGTGGATGCGGGAGGTTCCTTATTGGATGTGGACTATACCAAAGGCGATTTTGAAAACCCAAATGAGCCCTTGATCAATAATGCGGATACCTTTAATAAATTTTATCCTACTGTGGGAGCGGGAGTGTTCATGTACCAGGAAAAGTGGTACGTAGGGGTATCGGTGCCCAATTTTTTAACTTCGGGCATTTATGCGGACGAGGTGGCCAATATTGTAGAGGATAAAATGCAGTTCAACTTAATTGGGGGATATGTTTTCGATTTTTCGGAAGGCCTTAAGTTTAAACCGGCCTTTTTAATGAACTATTTAAACGGTTCGCCCTTAAACCTAAATTTGTCCACTAATTTTTTAATTAACGATATAGTAACCTTAGGGGCCTCCTATAGATTGGATAATGCCCTGAGCGGTTTGGCCGGATTGCAGGTTTCCAATAGCCTGTTCCTGGGGTATTCCTATGATTATAATACCAATGGCCTTGGGGAGTACGGTCAGGGTTCCCATGAGGTAATATTGAAGTTTTATCTGGGAAGGGGAGGCAGCAAGGTTAAAAAGGAGAATAATAATAGGGATCTGAAAGGGATGCCGAAACAGATAGACAGTCCTCGGTTTTTTTAATCATATATGAAATGAGCATGACCAAAATTTGGTCGCCAGCCTGAAAGATTCATTCTGGCGGGCAAACCCAAATGAAGATATGCGAATTACATATGACCGCTAAAAAACAATAAATATCTACATATGAATATGAAGTTTAATTTCGTAGCTATATTTTTTATCATTTTGTCGTCCTTTGGCTTTGCCCAGCAAAAAAAGTCCAAAGGGGATATATTGTTTTTTGAATATTCCTACAACAAGGCCATTATTGAATATCAAAAGGAATTGAGGGAGTCCAAACTTTCCAATACACAGTATTTAAACCTGGCGGATTCCTATATGAAAATTGGGAACTATCAAAAGGCATCGGAAATTTATGTGGATATTTTTCAGAAGGATACTACCATGTCTTCCTTTCATTTTAATAAAATGCTGCAAGCCTTGTCCAAAACGTCTGAAATTGAAAAAGTCAGGGCCTATTTATCCACAAAGAAAGATGATCTGGCCCCGGAGTTAATGGAAAACGCAGATTTTAATTATGAATTGATAGCCGCCAACAGTAACGGGGAATTGGATTTTAAGATCTTTAACATTGGTGGGAATAGTCCGCAGGCCGACTTCTCCCCGGCATTTTACAAGGGGAAGTTATTGTTTTCCAGTAGTAGGCCCGATGGTACCAAAAGAGTGTATAGCCCTTCGGGAGAGTCGTACCTCAATATTTACGAATCCAACATTGAAGCTCAGGGAGACATAAAAAGGCCCCAAGTTTTTAAGGGCATATCCAATACAAACTTTCATCGCGCAACGCCTTATTATGCCGAGGAGCTCAATTATATATTTTATGTGCTTTCCAATGCCGATGGGGAGGTAATGCAGTTTAGTGAAAACGGTAAGAACGCTTTGGCCATGGGGAGGATGGATGAAAATGGGGCATTTCAGTTTATATTAAGGGATTTGGATACTTCTTTTTATTATCCCTATTATGAAGCAGCTACGGGAAAATTATTTTTTGCGGCAAATTTTGAAGATGGTTATGGTGGCACGGATATTTATTATGTGTATACCAATAATGGGATAATTATGTCCGCTCCGGTAAATTTAGGCCCGAGGATCAACACTCCTGGCAATGAAATAGCCCCTTATATCTTTGAAAACAGCCTTTATTTTTCTTCGGATATATTTTACGGGCTGGGAGGAATGGATATCTATAGATCCAATATGAATTCCGATAACAGTTTTAGTATTCCTATAAACCTGGGGGAGGGGATAAATTCCGCAAAGGACGACTTCGGATTTATTATCAGGGATAATGATACCAATGGGCTGTTGGGCTATTTTTCATCCAATAGGGACGGCGGTAAGGGCAATGATGATATCTATGGGTTCAATGTTAAGGAAAAGCCGGGATTAAAAACCCTGGCCCTTAAGGGAAAGGTAATTAATCTTACCTCCGATAATGGGGTTTCCAAGGCCCAGGTCCGATTGTTGGGCAAGGACGGAGAGCTTGTAAAAGAGGTGTATACCAATGAGGAAGGGGATTATAGCGTGGAGATTCCGTTTCAAAATTTTGTTACCGTAGAAGCTACAAAAGAAAGACATTCCATATTTTCCAAGACCTATCAGGACAGCGAATTGGACGAAATCCGGAATAAGGCCTTTAATATGGGCATTAAATTTTTGGACGACTTGGTGGAGGAGCAGGAGGATCAAATGGTTATAAAATTGAAGAAGTTTTATTTTGATAAGGGCCAGAGCAACGTTACCCCGGAAATTGCCCAGGAATTGGATAAGGTAGTCGACGTTATGAATAGGTTTCCCCAATTACAGCTAAGGGTAGAATCGCATACCGATAGTAGGGGTGGGTCCAGTTCCAATTTCACCTTATCCCAAAAAAGGGCGGATGCCATTAAAAAATATCTCTTGCAACAAGGGGTTCCGGCAGGGAGTATCCTATACTCCATAGGTTATGGGGAGGAAAAACTCTTGAATGGTTGTAAGAATGGAGTTTTTTGCCTGGATATGTTGCACAATAAGAACGAGCGATCATTAATAGTGGTGCTTAACTATAAGCTTTTGTACTAAGGATGTTTCATAATTAAAAAAAGTACTTTACTTGGCCAAGTTGCACTCGTTACAGTCCTTGACTTCGCCATAGTAGGTTTCCCGATATTTATGGAGGGTTCTGATTGGAATACCGAAAACCACTTCTTTTATATAGGTTACCCGGGTGTATAGGATTCCCATTTTGGAATTATACCGCTTTTCGTTCCTTGTATTTCTTTTTATACGGATCAATTTCATTATACAAAGGTCAAGGTTTCAATGGCTAAAAGCAAATTTTAGGTGTTAAGTCTTGTTTTCTCTGGGATCTTTTACGGATCATGACTAATTGTTGTGTTTCTGCAAAAATTGGGATAATTTGAACAGACATTTTCTTTG
>CBFGWQ010000238.1:0-5097 GCA_965652575.1 uncultured Arenibacter sp.
ACCGCTTCGGAAGCAGTGGCCCTGTTTGATAAGCATATTTCCATCACAAAGAATTTAATGGAAAACAAGAACCATGATTACGGGGAGGCCTGGAGGGAGATGCGGGTAAGTTCCCTGACAGATTTAATTTTGCAGAAGTTGTTGCGGGTCAAGCAGATTGAGAATAATAAAGGGAAAACATTGGTCAGCGAGGGGATAGATGCCAATTATCAGGATATGATCAATTATGCCGTATTTGCAATGATCCATCTTGGTGGGGAAAAAACATTCTAAATTCAATATTTTGTTTGGGCCATTGTTGGCCGGTAATTGCAGATATCAATTAAATTTTAATAATCGGAATTGGAATAGAATATGAAATACATAGTGACATTGTGTCGTATAATTGTTGGTCTATTATTTATCATTAGCGGATTTATTAAATTGAACGACCCTGTCGGATTTTCTTTTAAGCTGGAGGAATATTTTAGCCCCGGAGTACTCAATTTGGATTTTCTTATGCCCTATGCCCTGGGGATTTCCATTATTGTGGTTGTTTTGGAAGTCTTGTTGGGAGTAATGCTTTTAATAGGGTTTAGGGTCAAGTTTACTTTGTGGAGTTTGTTGTTGATGATCATCTTCTTCACCTTCCTCACCTTCTATTCGGCATATTTCAATAAAGTTACCGATTGTGGCTGTTTTGGGGATGCCATAAAATTAACGCCCTGGGAATCCTTTACCAAGGATGTGGTATTATTGATACTTATTATTCTACTCTTTTTTGGGGCAAAACATATTGGTTCGCCCTTTGGTGATGGTTCCAAAAGATTTATTGTAGGACTTGGTTTGTTGGTTAGTGCTATCTTTGCCTATTATGTGCTGAACCATTTGCCGGCTTTGGATTTTAGACCCTATAAAATTGGGGCCAATATAGAGGAAGGTATGAGCGTTCCGGAGAATGCTCCAATAGCCATTTTTGAATACAGTTGGAAATTTAATGTGGATGGGGTAGAAAAGGTAGTGGTTACCAATGGCGATTATCCTGCCGTGGATGGTGAGTTTATTGATGTGGAAACCAAAGAAGTTCAAAAGGGGTACGAACCTCCTATCCACGATTTTACCATTGAAAAGGACGGTGAGGACTTGGCTGCCTCCTTTTTAAAGGAACCCAAACTGGTAATGGTGATAGCTTATGACCTGGCAAAGAGCAATTACCGTGCTTTTGTGGAGATAAAGAAGGTGACGGATACAGCTATAAAGAACGGTTATACGGTTATTGGGATGTCCGCTTCAGGAAAGGATTATACCCAAAAGATGAAAAATGAATATCAATTGGGATTCGATTTTTATTTTACTGATGAAACCACTTTAAAAACAATTGTACGCTCCAATCCAGGAGTGTTGGTATTGGAAAAGGGCACCATTGTACAGAAAGTACATTATAACGACTTAAAGGATTTAAGGTTTGAATGATTTTGTGGTCATATCCTTAAATCGCCAAAGGCGAATAGTCCTAAATCATATAAAGAAAAAAACATAAATTAGAATTACAATGAGAAGTAAAATAGTAGCAGGGAATTGGAAAATGAACAAGAATTTAGAAGAAACGGAAGTACTGTTGGCAGAACTTTCCGCCAAACTTCCGGATACCAAGGCAGAAGTGATGGTAGCACCTACATTTGTGAATTTGGCGGCCGCTGTGGATAAATTAAAATCGTCTACCATTGAGGTAATTGCCCAGAACGTGCATTTTGCGGAAAATGGGGCCTACACAGGCGAAATATCGGCCGATATGCTGTTGGGGATAGGAGTGGATACCGTTATTATAGGTCACTCCGAGAGAAGGGCCTATTTTGGGGAAACCGATGATATTTTGGCCAAGAAAGTGGTGGCCGCCCTGGCAAAAAACATGAGGGTAATGTTTTGCTTTGGTGAGGAATTGGAGGATCGTAAGTCCGGTAACCACTTTAATGTTGTGGAAAGCCAATTAAAAAATGCGTTGTTTTCCTTGGATGCCTTGGCCTGGAATAAAATTATTCTGGCCTACGAGCCGGTATGGGCCATTGGTACGGGAGAAACCGCTTCGCCGGAACAGGCCCAGGAAATGCACGCTTTTATTCGCAAGACCATTACCACTGCCTATGATGCAGGTGTGGCAAACAATGTTTCCATACTATATGGGGGTAGTGTAAAACCTAATAATGCGGTCGAAATTTTTTCCAAGCCGGATGTGGATGGTGGTCTAATAGGGGGAGCCTCACTGGTGGCGGACGATTTTATTGCCATTATTAAAGCAATAGGATAGAAGGCATATAATGAAGTGATTTAAACTTATGCGAATTGAGACACATCATTCCTAGGGAAGCGAGGATTTTGTGTCAACTATAGATAAGGGAAGGCCCGTTGAAACATCAACGGGTTCTTTTTCTAAAAACGGGTTTCTAAATTTACAAATTTATAAAATGTCGAATTCCATATACTTGGAGTATAATTTTAAGGTCGATCCCGTTCAACCGGCTTCGGACATTCTTATTGCGGAATTGGGAGAAGTGCAATTTGAAAGTTTTGTGGAAACCGAAGATGGGGTTCAGGCCTATATCAAAAAGGAAGATTGGTATCCAAATATTCTGGACGACCTACAGATTCTCTCCAACCCCTTGTTCCATATTGATTATGACTATTCGGAGATAGAACAGGAGAATTGGAACGCCACCTGGGAAAGTAATTTTAGTCCCATACAAGTGGGGCGGCAATGTATAATTAGGGCCCCTTTTCATGAACGGCCCCAAGTAGATTATGATATTGTTATAGAACCGAAGATGAGTTTCGGGACCGGTCACCACGAAACTACCTATATGATGTTACAGCATATACTGGAGCATGACTTTAACGGCAAATCTGTGTTGGATATGGGAAGTGGAACCGGGGTTTTGGCCATTTTGGCTGCCATGAAGGGAGCGGCTGCCATAGATGCCATAGATATAGATAACTGGTGCTACCTAAATGCCAAAGAGAATATTGAGCGCAATAATTGTGGACATATCAATGTTTATGAAGGAACTGCCGATTTATTGGTAGACCAGCAATACGACATTATCATGGCCAATATTAATAGGAACATTTTGTTGGAGGACGTTCCTGCCTATGTGAAATGCCTGAACAAGGGCGGAATATTATTTTTGAGCGGTTTTTATAAAGAAGATATATCACAGATTTCGGAAAGATGTGGGGAAGTTGGCTTAAAATTTGAAAAAAATCTGGAAAAGAATAATTGGGTTGCCGTAAAATATGTATTTTAGGAGGTATTAAAATTGAATTCTATGAGTACAAAGGAAAAAGTCTCGGAAGAATTACTTTTGGATGAGGAGACGGTAAAGCAGAATGAGATTGTTTTGTTCAATGATGAGGTCAATACTTTTGATCACGTTATTGAAACTTTAATAATGGCCTGTGACCATACTCCGGAACAGGCGGAACAATGTTCCCTAATTGTACATTACAACGGTAAATGTACGGTTAAGACAGGGGAATATAAGGATTTAAAGCCAAGGTGCACCAAGCTCCTGAATGCCGGATTAAGTGCGGAGATCGTGTAGCCGGGAAATAGGGAAATAGATTCCAAAAGCTTTTTCTTCTTTTTTTACCAATCCACTTTCCAATGCAGGGAGTAGTTTTGGCCTAGGTGGCAATGGACAATAAGCAATTAACAATGATCAATTAAGAGGTGTTGAAATAAGAAGTTTTGATTGTGGCCAATTGTTTTACCGTAAAATAGTTTGCCAAGGAATTCCGTTCCTTTCCAAGACCCCTGCCATTCCACAATAGTTTAATGGGGCAATTTCTTCTGGAGAAGGCCGTAGGCAAAGGTGCCCAGTAAGGCAGCTGCAATTACAATTAACATGCTGAAAACACCGGTACCTACCAATATGTACATAGGTCCGGGACAAGCACCGGCCAATGCCCAGCCCAATCCAAAGATGGTACCTCCAAGAATATACCTTACCGCCCCCTTATCTTTTGGGGCCAAGGCTATTTCTTGCCCTTCTATACTCCGGATCTTGAATTTTTTGAATAGCCAAATAAAGAGAATCCCTAAAGATACCGCAGAACCAATAATTCCGTACATGTGAAAGGACTGGAATTTGAACATTTCATAAATACGGTACCAGGACACCGCTTCCGATTTTACCAGCACAATCCCAAAAAAAATACCTACCAACAAGAATTTTAAGAATTTCATTTTTTTATGATCTTTTATCCAGCACTTTTGCTATCTCCTTTAAGTGCAATTGTCGCCTGCTTGATGTGTTAAATATAATATACCTTTCTCTGCGGATGTGGGCACCAAATTTGTTCTATTGCCCAAAAATTAGGGGCAGGATAAGGAACGTCATTATAAGCCCACCGATAAAAAAACCTATTACGGCTATAAGGGAGGGTAGTTGAAGGTTGCTTAGGCCGGTGATGGCATGGCCCGAAGTACATCCGTTGGCATACCTTGTTCCAAAGCCCACCAAAAATCCTGCAATTACCAGGATAGATATTCCTTTTAGGCTAAATACGTTTTCCCAGCTATAGATCTCGGCGGGCATGAGCGTTTCCCCTACCTGATTAAATCCTAACTCATTTAGGTCCGTAACTGTTTCGGCGTTTAGTGCGATTGCCGATCCATCGGATAAAAACTGTGTTGCTATAAATCCACCAATGACGGCACCTACAACTACGACCAGATTCCAGCGATGGGCTTTCCAATCCAACTTAAAGTAGTCCGAATATTTCCCGGCACCGCCAATGCTACAAAGTGTCTGTAAATTGGATGACATCCCGAAAGTTTTTCCGAAATACACCAAAATAAGCATCACAAGGGCTATCAAAGGCCCGGACACGAACCAGGGCCAGGGTTGAAGCAAAATATCCATATTAATATTTATTTTGTAGCAAATATAAGGATATAAATTTCTGATTATTGTAGTTGGCCATGGTAAAAGTGATGGATTTGACTTGGTTCAGCTACTCTGTACACACATCTCGAAGAGATGTCATGTTTATGGCTTAAATGGTCTTTCAGAAAGGTGCGACCCCGTAGGGGTCGTATGTAAAAGATGTCCATTTTGCCTA
>CBFGWQ010000239.1:0-5040 GCA_965652575.1 uncultured Arenibacter sp.
TATTTATGGTTTGTTGTTATTCCGGGGATGACCATAAAATGCTTTTTAAGGAGATGGAAACAGGATGGATTGCCGAATTATAGCATATAAAACGGCTTATTGGGAGAGTATACGATCAATACCTCATGGGTAAAATTGCCCTTGCCATCCCGCTCCTAAAGGTGTGCTATATTTCCGGAAACGAAATATAAGAAAATGATGCCCCATACAATTTTCTTATCCCACTAGTTGTTTTTCGGTTACAAAAGGCTGATGATAATGTCGCTGTCCGGTGGCTTTGTACAGGGCATTGGCCAAAGCCCCTATAGCTGGTGGCAGACCAGGCTCTCCCAATCCTGTTGGGTCTATTTCATTTTCAACAAAGAAAACTTCAATTTCCCTTGGTGCCTGCGAATGTCGGATCAACTGATATTTGTCAAAATTCATTTGGTGGGGCGCCCCATTTTCAAAGGTAAGCTGACTGTACATGGAGTGGCCAATACCATCTATGACACCACCTTCAATTATATTCTTTGCAGCATCCCTATTTACCACTATACCACAATCAACGGCACACCACACTTTTTCCACTATGGGCTTACCGTTCTTTAAACTCATATCAAATACTTCGGCAACATAGGTAGAGTGACAAAAGTAGGCGGCGACCCCGCGATGGATATTTGGTTTTGCTACTCCCCAATTGGCTTTTTCCTTGACCAGCTTCAATACTCCTGCATAGCGTTCCGCTTCGTATTCGTGTTTTTCCCCTACAGGATCTTTTATGGCCCTATCAAACAGTTCCAAACGGAAATCAATGGGATCTTTGCCTGCGGCTTCCGCTACTTCGTCCAGAAACGCCTGTTCGGCACCAGCAGTAAAATTGGATCTCGGCGCCCGCCAAGCGCCAGTAGTAATATTGGTATCGGCCTTTATTTTTTCGGCCGAATAATTTTCAACGGCCCCGGCGGGGAATCGATTGGGGAATACCGGTCCCTCCGGTAACCCGGCACCTTTTACGGTGAAAGCGATCAGATTATTGTTCCCATCCAGACCCGCTTTATAGACTGAGCGATAGGTAGGACGATAGGTCCCCTGGGTCATGTCATCCTCTCGGGTATAGATCAGCTTCACGGGCCTCCCTATTTTTTTTGAAATGGCGGCCGCCTCTACCCCAAAATGCACATAAAGCCTTCTGCCAAAACCTCCTCCAATACGGGTCATGTTTACAGTTACATTTTCGAGGGGCAATTTGAGTAATTTTGCAACCGATCCTTCCAAGGCTTCTGGAGTTTGGGTTGGACCAATAAGTTCTGCCGAATCCGCCGTAACGTTGGCAAAGAAGTTCATTGGTTCCAAGGTGTTGTGGGCAATGAAAGGGGCACTATAGGTCCGTTCAATAATTTTGGCCGCTTTTTTAAAGGCAGCTTCCGGATTGCCATCCTTTCTACTTTCCTGTACCTCTCCCGAAACCAATGCTTTTTCCAATCTTTTTAAATGTATATCGGAACTTTCCAATTCTCCGATAGTTTCCCAATTGGCCTTAAGTGCCTTTTTGGCCTGCATTAACTGCCAAGTGGAATCCCCAACTATGGCAATGAGCTGCTTAAACCCTTTTTCATCGAATCCCCCGGGCTCTTCGATGGAAGTATCAATAATAAACGCATCTTTTATACCGGGCATATTTTTTATTTCCGCTTCATTAAAATCCTTGACCGCCATCCCAAAAGCAGGGGGATGTTGTATCATGGCCAGTTGCATACCGTCCCTGTGGAAATCCAGGCCAAACATGGGCTGCCCGGTAACTATTTTCCTGCCATCTACATTCTTGATACTGCTACCTATCAGTTTAAAATCCTTGACCCCTTTCAGCTCCACTTCCTTGGGCACTTCTATTCCGACCGCTTTGGAAGCTATCTCTCCGTAGCCGACCGTACGTTCCCCAGCATTTTCCTTGATCGTTCCATTGCTGGCGGTGAGGCCCGATACCGGCACGCCCCATTCTTTTGCAGCGGCTTCCAGTAACATCCTTTTGCCCGTGGCACCGGCCATTCGCAAGGCATTCCAGCTTAAACGAATGGACAGGCTTCCTCCTGCAAATTGATTTTGATACCATCCTGTGTTTAAGGGCGCCTGTTCCACTGTTACATTTTCCCATGGTACATCCAATTCTTCCGCCACGACCATTGGCATAGACGTACGCACGTTTTGTCCTATTTCAGGATTGGGGGAATATATGGTTACCATTCCGGTATCCCCAATTTTGATATAGCCGTTTATTTCGAACCATTCCTTAGGTAGCGCCACCCCTGCCTCTGGTTCAGGGGTATTTGGCTTACAGGCATTGAGCCAACTAAACCCTATCAACATTCCGCCGCCGGCAGCAGCTGAAACCTTTATAAATGAACGACGATTGTATTGTGTTTTTATCCGTGCCATGATTTTTCTTTTTTGATATACCGGGCAATCTTAAACGATTTGTGAATTAGCGGCAGTTTTGATAGCTTTCTTGATGCGTGTATAGGTGCCACAGCGACAAATATTTCCGTTCATAGCTCCTTCGATTTCCCCATCGGTTGGATTTGGGTTCTTTTTTAGAAATGCACTTGCGTTCATGATCTGTCCGGCCTGACAATATCCACATTGATATACATCTTCTTCCAACCAAGCTTTCTGAACTGGGTGGTCGCCGTTTTCAGATAGGCCCTCGATGGTGGTAATATTTTGTTCGCCAACAGTAGAAATGGGCAATTGGCAGGAACGTACGGCATTATCGCCCAAATGTATGGTACAGGCCCCGCATTGTGAGATACCGCAACCGTATTTTGTGCCCATCAATTTCAGATGGTCCCGCAATACCCATAACATGGGCGTAGCGGGGTCTACGTCTATTTGTTGGGTTTTTCCGTTGATTTTAAGATTGAAGTTTGCCATGATTTTAGTGTAAGGGAGTGATAGTGTTGAATTTACAAAATTATTTGATGAATATTAGGGGTAAAGTAAATTTTTTATCATGAACCTGCCCATGTTCATATTAAATTGCGTAGCCGGGATTTTATATTGTAATGATTCAAATTAAATTGAGGGGGAGTGATTTGGACCGAAATACCTAAGCTGCAAAGCATGAATCCAAATATCCTCCAGCCCTTCTTGCCCCTTTTCCGGTCAATATCCATGTTGGATTATATTGAAGATAATTATCAACATTAATGCTCGATCGTTGATTGGGGTATCGATTTCGCACTTCAAGCCCCTATATAGTATCGTTTAGCTTGCATTATTATGTTTATTGGGCCGTAATTACTGTTTTTTATAATGCCGGAATTGTTAAAATTTTATTTGCGCCAAAAAAAGTTGCAGTAATAATAGTTTAGTTGAAAATTATCAACTATATTTGGATTGTATAAGTTTGTTGTTAAGTTGAGCATAACTACGAAAAGGAAGTGCAATTATAAAAATATTACCTAATAGGGTACTTTATAATAGTCTTTTTCAAGCGTAAACAATAGAGAACTTATTAAAATTGACAAATAAAATTGTATATAGGATATTCGTTATGGGATTAACGCCACACTTTTTTTTCGGTTCTTATCTCCATACCATTTAATTGCTCATTTAATTTTTAGATGGTATTTGTTCCATAATTAACGTACTACACCCGTCATGGTACCCGGCCATGTATTTTATTCCAAACCTATATTATTAAAAATCACGCCTTTTAATTTGAAGCGTGCAGTGGCCCAATGGTCCGGAATCTCTAAACCAATTAAGGTTTTAACTGGGGTATAACAATTGATTTATGGGTATTTTAATATCCATATCCGGTCTTATATCCTGTAAGTATTGTAAATCAATTAATTAATATCCATCTAAAATGAAGGCCACACCACAAATCCTAAGCAAGCTTAACTCGTTGCCCCGGGTGCAACTTATTTATCAATTGAAATTGGACCGGAATACGAATAGGAAATCACTATTCATATTCATATTGGACAAAAATTGTGCTTTCGTACCCAAGGAGTTGTCCTTAATGCTGGAAAATATATTCGGTAACGAAACTGATTATATGTACAGGGTCTTTCCTTTCGAATATGCCCGGCAACAATTAATAGGGCATAATTTATTTTTCGTTCGGCTATGCCTTTTCGGCCGGCGGGTTTATTCCAGTTCCAAAGAAGGTACGGAACTGTTTAGTCCGCATAGCGTTAAATCGGAACAAATGAAAATGATTCGCCTGGATTTTAAAAAGGAGATGGAAAGGGTAGGGAATTTAATGGAGGGCGCCATCTACTTACTTGAACAGGGGAATATGCGGCAACCCGCATTGTTGTTCCATCAGACGGTAAAATTGTTATTTTTTAAGGTGGCCCTGTTCATGAAGGGCGAAGCATACCCATCCCAAAGCCTTAAGGAACAGCAACGGTTTATAAAGGCATATGTTCCTGAATTAGGGTTCCTTTTCAATGCAGAAGTAGAGCAAGAACCTGATCTTTTGGAACTATTGGATGAGGCCTATGCCAATAAAGTGGACGAGCATAATTATCTCCTCAGCAAAACGTTATTTCAAAAAATACATGAGAATACGGTCCGGATGTCCGCTTTGGTTTCAAAGCTGTTTGCAGATAAATTGGCCGAATGCCGGTCGTATGTGCAAAAGAGGGAAACCAAAAAGAAAATACCCTTTGTTCAAGGGAATATCCCCAATAGTAATATTCCTTCACAGGAAGACGATGTGGTCTTGGATAAAATAAAGGTGCTGGCCAAAGAACATTTTTGTACCTTAAAACGGTATCCGACGAGGAAGGAACTTTACGGTGTAAATCTTATTACTGACGGTTATCTAGGAGCTTCATTCATGGTTTCCAACCTAATAAAGGTCTGTATCATGGCATTGGAAGTCGATTTTACTCCTACCCGGGCCGTTCCCGAACCCGAACACAATGTGCGGGAAGTACTCGGGTATATTCTGGACTTGATTCCCTATGAGGAAATGGAATTTCTGGACAAAATTCGGGATTTGTTTTCGGAATCTTAAAGGTGGCGTCAGGGGCTTGTGGGTAGTTG
>CBFGWQ010000240.1:0-5031 GCA_965652575.1 uncultured Arenibacter sp.
CTACAAACTTAGCATATTAGGGCAAGGCCGCCAATATGTTAAAAGTATATCTTTTTAGAAATTTGTTACAAATCAATATTATAGGCCAAAAGTGTTTCTATTTATTATACTTGCCAATAAGGTATTTATAGTTTAACTTTAAGGAAGATAAAATACAGTTGAAAATGGGAAAAGGTGATAAAAAGTCGAAAAGAGGAAAAATTGTTAACGGCACCTATGGTACCAGGCGCAAACGAAAAATAAAAAAAAGACCCACTGTAGAGGAAAAAATAAATCCCGGCAAGAAAAAATAAGGGCCATTTAAAAATAGCCTAGTCCACAACAAAATCCAAGATAACATTCCCTTCCTCGGAAATATTTAATGCATAGGTGTAAAATCCATATTCCAATGGGGTTTCACCTACAAAATCCGTAGGCTGAAAAACATAGTTCTCCTCACCGGCCATTATATTTATATAGCCATAGGAATAGGCCGATTCATATTCCAGATAGCCCGAATATTCGCCCGGACCTATATTTTCATGAATCATTTCGTCACTGCCCACCTGCACCGAGTTGAAAGTAACATTGCTTTCATTTTTAATCCTGATGTTCACCCCTTCCAGATCGTCATCCCTATCCGAACAACCAATAAACACAAGAGCAATTAAAAACAAGCAAGCGAATCGTTTCATGTTGATCATAATTAAATAGATAGTAGGGCTTACATGAAAATAACGCCAATTTTCAGAAAATATTCTATCGGATGAACACTGGCTGATTTTCCTTTAAGGTATGTTCCTTACTAAAAAGATAACCATCCCTATCAAAACCCTTGATATCCTCAATGGTTTTAGCATTGGTATCCAAAATATAACGCACCATGGTTCCCCTGGCTTTTTTGGCAAAAAAACTGATAATCTTTAAATTATCGTTCTTCCAATCCTTGAATATTGGGGTAATTACCGGCACTTTAAGCTGTTTTTCATCTACGGCCCCAAAATATTCATTGCTGGCCAGATTAAGAAAAAGTTCCCGGTCCTGCAATTCCGAATTTAGTTGATCGGTAATCCGTTTTTTCCAAAACTCGTACAGATTCTTTTTGCGTCCTATTTTTAATGCCGTCCCCATTTCCAATCTATAGGGCTGTATCAGGTCCAAAGGTTTTAAAACACCGTACAGGCCCGATAATATCCTTAATTTCTCCTGAAGGCTCTCCAATTTATCTATTGCAAGGGTGTAGGCTTCCAGGCCTTGGTAGACATCCCCGTTGAAGGCATATATGGCCGGTCTGGCGTTTGCCTCGGTGAAGGGTACCGTAAACTTTTGATTTCTTTCCCAATTCAGTTCTGCAAGACTGTCCGATATACCCATTAAGGCCGACAAAGCCTTAGGTTTTTTCTTCGCCAAAACTTTGTTCAACTGTACCGCTTCCTTTAAAAATAAGGGTTGGGAAAATTCCTTTATGGGCAATTTACTTTCAAAATCCAATGATTTTGCAGGTGATATTACAATTTTCATACTTACTGGGATAATATTAAGAATAGACCAAAAATAATGGCTCAGGTTCTAATAACCTAAGCCTTTAAAATCTTGTTGTCGATATCGGTATAAACGAAACCTATTCCGCCTGACTGTGTTTGGCATATTGCTTCCATTTTTCAATGCAATTGGCCATATCTTCCGGAATTTCGGAGTCGAACCTCATAAATTTGCCGGAAACGGGATGTACAAAGCCCAAGGTCTTTGCATGCAATGCCTGTCGAGGTAAAATCTTGAACGCATTATCCACAAATTGCTTGTACTTCGTGAACGTGGTTCCCTTTAAAGCCTTTTCCCCACCATACCGCTCATCGTTGAACAAGGTATGGCCAATATGCCTCAAATGCACCCTGATCTGATGTGTTCTTCCCGTTTCCAGGGTACAGGAAAGCAGGGTTACATATCCAAAACGTTCCAAAACTTTGTAATGGGTAACGGCCTCCTTGCCCTGCTCTCCTTCCGGAAAAACATGCATCTGCAATCTGTTCTTGGGATTGCGCCCAATATGCCCCTCTATAGTTCCCTCATCTTCTTCCACATTTCCCCAGACCAGGGCTATATACTCGCGTTCGCTGGATTTTTCAAAAAACTGCTTGGCCAAATGCGTCATCGCCGCTTCCGTTTTTGCCACCACCAATAGGCCCGAGGTATCCTTATCTATTCTATGCACCAATCCGGGACGCTCATCACTGTTCTTGGGCAAATGATCAAAATGATAGATCAGGGCATTGATCAAGGTTCCCGAATAATTGCCGTGCCCGGGATGCACTACCATCCCGGCCGGTTTGTCCACCACCAAAAGAACATCGTCCTCGTAGACAATATCCAAAGGTATGTTCTCCGGTGTAAGCAAATTTTCGTGGGGAGGGTGGGCAAACATGACCCTGATATGGTCTCCTGCCTTTACCTTATAGTTCTGTTTTACGGTAGTACCGTTTACCCATACATTTCCATCCCTAGCTGCCTGTTGAATCTTATTGCGAGTGGCGTTCTCAATGAAATTCATTAAAAACTTATCGATCCTTAATGGGTCCTGACCTTTGGAAGCCTTAAAACTGTGATGCTCAAAAAGTTCCTCCTCATTTAATTCAAACTCATCCTGTGCTTCCATAATTATTCGGACCCCGCCTTTACTTCTGCCCTTGAGGTAATATTACCGTTGCCGCATATCAGTTCTATCTTTGAGGTTTTTGGCAGCTTGTCACCAGGGACAATATATTTCCCTTTATGCTTAATGTTATAGACCATATCCTTGCCCAATTCGTCCACATAGGTAACCCTTTCCACTTCCAGACCAACTGCTTTGAGCATAGAGCTGGCATTTCTTTGGGTAACCTGAATAATATTGGGAATTGTAACTTTTTTATATCCGGAGGGATTAACGGTAATATAAATTTTCCTGTTCTCCTTTACCTTGCTTCCGGCACGGGGCGTTTGATCTATAATGGAAAACCTAGGATAGGTGGGGTTATAGTTGGCCGAATCCAATACCTCATATCTCAACCGGGATCCATCAATAATGGACCTCATCTCCGTTACCGATAATTTGGACAGATCGGGAACCTCCACAAACTTACCGTGATTGGTAGTGGCCTTTAAATACTGTAAGGTGGCAAATACCAACAAAACAGAAACCACCAAGGCCAACACCAACTGTATCAAAAAAGATCTACTCCTTAAAAAACTAAAAAAATTTCGCATGGTATATTTTCTTGTGGCACAAAGATAGAAAACCGGACGCTTTTTCTTTACTTTGAACGCAGGTTATTTGATCATTGACTTTAGTGTCCAAACAGCTTTAAAGTAGGTATCATTAATTATGCCCTTTTTTAAAGCATGCCATATGGCACAAACTCTCTTTGACTATCTGTTATTACCAAATTAAAATATAATTTTATCCAATGAAAAAGAATATTGCTATTATAATGGGGGGCTTCTCCAGCGAGTATAAAATTTCCTTAACCAGTGGTGGTGTAGTATACGATTATTTGGACAAGGAAAAATTCAACGCCTACAGAATACATATTTTCAAGGACAAATGGGTCTATGTGGATGCGGACCAAAAAGAACATCCTGTCAACAGGCATGATTTCACGGTCGACCTGATCTCCGAAACCATAAAATTCGACTGTGTATTCAATGCCATTCACGGCTCGCCCGGGGAGGATGGCCTCATGCAGGCCTATTTTGAACTCCTCGGAATTCCGCAAACCGCCTGCGATTACTACCAGGCCTCATTGACCTTCAACAAACGCGACCTACTGAGTGTCCTAAAACCTTACGGGATAAAATCGGCCCCTTCATATTATATTAATTTGGGAGACCCCATAGATGAAGATAGGATAATAGCAAAAGTAGGATTGCCCTGTTTCGTTAAAGCCAATAAGGCCGGAAGCAGTTTTGGCATTTCCAAGGTCTATAAAAAGGAAGAATTGCCCAGGGCATTGGACAATGCCTTTAAAGAGGACAATGAAATACTTATAGAAGCTTTTTTAAACGGAACGGAGGTTTCGGTAGGGGTTATCA
This sequence comes from uncultured Arenibacter sp., assembly GCA_965652575.1. Classification (GTDB taxonomy): domain Bacteria; phylum Bacteroidota; class Bacteroidia; order Flavobacteriales; family Flavobacteriaceae; genus Arenibacter. The sequence continues at coordinate 4,048 of CBFGWQ010000240.1, forward strand.
AATACAAAGGAAGAACTAAAGTATTGCCGATCACCGAAATCGTATCGGAGAACGATTTTTTTGATTACGAAGCCAAGTATGAAGGTAAATCCCAAGAGATAACACCTGCAAGAATAACAAAGGAACAAGAGGAAAAAGTAAGCCAAGCAGCACAAAAAGCCTATGAAGTATTAAAAATGAAGGGGTATTCCAGAAGTGAATTCATTTTTGTGGACGATGAACCTTTTATGCTCGAAATGAATACCACGCCCGGACTTACCACAGAAAGTATTTTGCCCCAGCAGGCAAAAATAGCAGGTATTTCCCTTTCGGAACTCTTTGAAAGTGCCATTTGGGAAGCTTTGGGAGAAAATAAGTAATTTTGATATCATGCCCTTTTACAGATGTCCAAGCCAAACATTTATTTCCTGATAGGTATTAAACCTCCGGGTATCTAAATATTAATTTTGCGAGAATGAAAAAAAGACGTGCCATTTTTCCAGGATCATTTGACCCATTGACCTTAGGGCATTATGACATAATAAAAAGGGGAATAACCCTTTTTGATGAACTCATCATAGCCATAGGGGTAAATACCGATAAAAAATATATGTTTCCCCTGGAGCAACGCAAAAAATTTATTTCCGAAGCCTTCAAGGACGAACCACAGATAACCGTTCTAACCTATCAGGGACTAACGGTGGACTTTTGCAAAAAAGTCAATGCAGGCTTTATACTGAGAGGTCTTAGGAATCCGGGGGATTTTGAGTTTGAGAAGGCAATAGCCCATACCAATCGCAAACTTTCGGAAATAGAGACCGTATTTTTGCTTACCTCTTCGGGCAAATCGTACATTAGTTCCTCCATAGTAAGGGATGTTATTAGAAATGGAGGCGACTACTCCGGTCTGGTACCCGATTCCGTTAGGACAAACTAAACTATACATTGAAGCGGCAGGCAGGGGATTTGGAACGTAATGTAACTCCATGACAATAGCAGTACGCT
>CBFGWQ010000241.1:0-5017 GCA_965652575.1 uncultured Arenibacter sp.
AGGTGTTCGTGAATCTTGGATTTCGGTTGGTATCAACTTAATTGTTATGGCTCATTTCATAGCAATAATTTGTTAATTTCCTTAGTAAATGACAAAATTCAATTCAGTAAAATTTTCCTCAATTTTATACCCCATCCCTAAAGGGAGAAATCGAGGAAAATATAGCATCCCTGCCTACAGGCAGGCTTTAGGGTCGGGGCAAAACGGATTTTCCGAGAAACCTTGTTAAGGCTTTTTTGTCATGTACTAAAGTTAATTTTAATTTCTTGTTCACGATACAATTTAAAATTGACAACCCAATTCCAAACAATGAACTTCCCTTATCCTGCAATGTTCAAAGTTACCATTTAACACCTGTGTCCTTCCAACTTTTGGTTCTTGCCGATTCCAATACGGCTTCACAAACTTTCTGCGTTTCCAGGGCCTCCCTAAATGTAGGGGAGCACGGTTTTCCTTCCTGTAAGGCTTTAAGAAAGTCAGCTATTTGGTGAACAAAACTATGCTCATACCCAATGGACAGCCCCGGCACCCACCATTTATCCATATAGGGATGGTCCCCATCGGTAACATGGATGGAACGCCATCCCCTCTCCTGGGATTCATCCCTATGGTCAAAATACTCCAAACGGCTCAAATCGTGCAAGTTCCATTTTATGGAGGCATGCTCACCATTTATTTCAAAAGTATATAAAGCCTTATGTCCCCTAGCGTATCGTGTGGACTCAAAAAGACCCAAAGACCCATTATCGAAATGACAATGGAACAGACAGGCATCATCTATGGTTACCTTCTGTTTTTCACCTGTACCGGTATGTACCCTTTCCTTAATAAAAGTTTCCGTCATAGCGGAAACATCCTTTATCCCCCCGTTCAACCACATGGCAGTATCTATACAATGTGCCAGCAAGTCTCCGGTAACACCGGACCCGGCCGCATCGTTATCCAAGCGCCATAAGCCCTCCCCACCTTGTGGGAGTTCCGGACTAATGGTCCAATCCTGTAAAAAGTTGGCCCTATAATGAAATATTTTGCCCAGTTTGCCGGCATCTATAAGTTGTTTTGCCAAAGTTACCGATGGTAATCTCCTATAATTGAAATAAACGGTATTGGGCACTCCTGCCTTTTCAATGGCATCCACCATTGGTCGGGCTTCTGCCACGGTACGTGCCAGCGGTTTTTCACATAAGACCATTTTTCCCGCCTCTGCGGCCGCAATGGCAATTTCGGCGTGCATATTGTTAGGGGTACATATATCGATAGCATCAATATCATCACGGGCAATTAGTTTTCTCCAATCGGTTTCTACGGATTCATAGCCCCATTGATCGGCAAAGGCCTGGGTACGTTCCAGGTTGCGCCCACAAATTGCTTTTAATACGGGCCGATATTCCAGTTCTGGAAAAAAATTACCCACTCTCCGATAACCATTGGAATGGGTCCTGCCCATAAATCCGTAACCTACCAGTCCTATTCGTAATTCTTTCTTGCTTGACATCTGTACTCTATTTTTTTATTTTAAATTAATTTCAGTTAACATAAGTATAATCGGCCTGTTATCTTAAGGTGCCTCGTACCATCCATGCTGTTGGCGCACCTTTATCATAGCTCCCAAAATGTCGTTCCAAGTTTTGGGCTGCATCATAACATCATTGGGGAACATACACCCATCCCAACAGATATGCCTGATTTTTTTGGTAAGGTTGCCGTTTTCATCTCGCAACCAATGGCCGGCATCCACGGCGATGTCCAGTTTTCCGTTTGGATCCGATGCCTGGCAATGCCTTCCCGTTTTATCATGGGAACCGGATCCGAACACCGTACCATCATTTTGGGCCACGTGAAAATCAATGGTCCATGGGCGAAGTGCGGCAGTAACGGTCTTAAGGCCTTCTGTCAATGTAGCCCGATCGTTCCAATCGAAGTCTTTGGGCAATATTCTTTCGTCCTCCTTATTATAGCCCAAAAGGTACAACAGGGTATGTGCCATATCGGCCTGAAATCCTATGTTGGGCCTATCTACGGCCTCAAGGGTGTTCACCATGGTCTTCCAACCGTGCATTCCCCCCCAGCAAATTTCACCTTCGGCAGCCAAGGACTCCCCATAATCGGCGGCCACGTCGCAGGCCTCACGAAAGGTTTGGGCAATCAATTTTGTATTGGCTACGGGATCGGCAGCCCAGCTATGTGGATCAACGGACGAATCTATTCTGATTACCCCGTTGGGACGTATCCCAAGATCGCGTAGTTTTTTACCGATAATACAGGCCTTGCGGACCTGGGTCACGAACTGATTGCGTTCTTCCCTGGATCCCATTGCGGAACCTCCTCCCGTTCCGGCCCACACCGGGGCTACCAAACTTCCGATTTCAAGATTTTTGGCCCTCGCCTTGTCGGCCATTCTTTTAATCCCGTCATCGTTGGAATCGATATCCAAATGGGGATCCGCAGCAAAAAGGTCAAATCCGTCAAATTTAACTCCATCCACCTCTGCATTGGCCGTAAGCTCTATCATGGTATCAATGGAAATTGGTGGCTCTGAATCAGGTCCTTTTCCTACCACACCGGGCCACGAAGCGTTGTGGAGTTTTGGATAATTGTTTTCTGGCATAACCTCAGTTTTTATTCATTATATTATTTTCTCGGCATTATTACCGATTCCCACCCCTTCAGGTCGGAAGGCTTTACATTTTTTTGATATCCTTCAAAATTAAAGGTAGTAGGCTCGTAGGCCCCTACAAAATCTATAGGATTGTCCCCTTTTATATCCTCTTCCATCTCCAGCCCCCAAAAACAGGCATTGATGAGCATTCTTCTAAACCCTTCGCTCAGTATATCTTCGGAAGCGCCATGGGTAGTTGTAAATGCCCTGCCGGGCTTGCCCGATTCCAATTGATAGGTTCTGACCCAGGCCACCGGAAGTTCTTCCTTGTCAGGATCCGGATCCGCATCAGGGGTCATTCCGTTCAAAACCCTTCCACGTGCCAAAATCCCCAGATCCTTGCCCTGGGGATAGGCATTATAACCTCCGCATTGTGCCCATGCATTATGTACCCCGCGCATTATGGGATGATCCCTATTATCCCCATCCAATATAAGGTTGGAAGCCTGCTGATGGTTCTTGCCATAATGGCCCACCCAGGTCTCCCCCAATACCACTTCCCCAAATCCACCGTGCCAAGCCTTTTTTTCGCCATCATATCTGTAGTCATAGTGCTTCCAATTAGGGTTATCGGCATTTTTAAAAGCATGGGTGGTAGTCCGTAAACCTATTACGGCCCCTCCCCTATGTAAATAATCATCAATATATTGCATTTGCCGATCTTCAAAATTTGCAAACCTCATAAACATTACCATAAGGTCCGCCCCTTCAAGAACTTCCAGTCCCCTTAGGTCCGACCCCCCGGGAAAGATATGGCCATTTTGGTCCAAGGCCCATACCACCGTACAGCTAAAACCATATCTTTTGGCCAAGATCCTTGCCAATGCGGGCAGGGTTTCTTCTCCCCTATATTCGTGATCCGTAGCGATAAAAACTATATGTTTGCCCTTGCCCGGACCTTCCAAACCATTGTATGTTACACGGTATTCATCGGCACTCCTTTCCCTGTTCAAGGCTTCTCCGTTCATCACCACGGGACTAGCATTGTCATATTCCAATCTGCTTTCTTGTGCCACTGCATACTCCGAATGTCCCCGTGCCAAAACCGCAGTGGCTCTGTTGTCGTATTTTCCACAGGAAACAAGCACGAAAACCATAACCAATGAATAAATGCCATTTATTATGGAATTCCTAAAAAAAGTGTCCCCGTAAATTAACGATTCCAACATAATAATACAAATCTTACATCCCCGATGCAACCACTTCCCCCATCACCATGCCTTGGAACAAGCTACTATCCATTTCTAATAATCCCTTGGATAACCAAAGCCAAATGTTTATCAATATCCAAATTTATTATCGATTTTTATACACTATTCTTAAAATTTATCCTGATAAAATCTGACAATAAAAACTTAACTTTACAAATCTAAAATACTATCTGCTTGAATATTCCCTCTATCTTACTAAAAGATGACACTTTTTTGTCTTAAATTAGTCAAAATAAAATTCAATCAGGAAATTTATGAGTACCCCCAACATTGAAAAAACACTGACCACTAAAGAAACTTTTATTTTTAAGGATATGGTAGGCCCCTACTTCAATCCAAATTGGCATTTTCATCCCGATTACCAAATATCATTGATAGCAGAGGGCAAAGGAACCAGATTTGTCGGGGACCACGTTCAATCTTTTGAAAAGGGCGACCTGGTCGTTACCGGTCCCAACCTCCCCCATTTATGGCGTAGCGATGACCCCTATTTTGAAAAGAACAGTAAACTTTCTACCAGGGGCCTGGTCATTTATTTTGACCATGACCTTTTTAGCGAATCCCTGTTGGGCAAGGAAGAATTTTATAATATCAACAAGTTTGTGGAAAATTCGGTAAGGGGGATGGAATTTTACGGGGAAACCCGAAATAAAATAATTAAACTATTACATAAAATTAATAACGAACAAGGTTTTCGTAGAATTATCAAATTGTTTGAAATAATAGATATACTGGCCAACAGTGAAGAACACCATCTATTGTCCAGTCCGGGGTACACCAATGTGTTCAAAGGGGATGATGCCGACAAAATGCGGATTGTCTATGATTACGTCATGTCCAATTTCAAGACCAAAATATCATTGGAAGAAATATCGGAAATGCTCAATATGACCACCACTTCTTTCTGTCGGTATTTTAAACCCAGGGCCAATAAAACATTTACCCGCTTTGTAAATGAAATCCGTATAGGGCATTCAAGAAAATTGTTGTTGGAAGACAATTTAAATATTTCGCAGATAAGTTACGAATGTGGTTTCAATGCCCTATCCAATTTCAACAGGCAGTTCAAGGCAATCGTCCAAATGAGCCCCCATGAGTACCGAAAATTGTTCCTGAACATAAAAACCAGTATCTCCTAGGCATTCAA
>CBFGWQ010000242.1:0-4944 GCA_965652575.1 uncultured Arenibacter sp.
TAATGTCAAGTCAAGACTAAACCTACGGGTAATTTAAACGTTGACTGGACACTAGGTCCTGCCCTCCTATTTTTTACCCTTAATTTCAACGCCTATATACTCCGCCACCAATTTATGTGCCTCGTCCAAAGCGGTCTGCAAATCGTAATTTTTAATGACCGCGTCGAACTGCGGAGCGGTGGCCAACTCTACGGAAGCTTTGGCAATCCGCATATTTATCTTATCATCGGACTCCGTACTGCGCTTCTTCAACCTAATTTTAAGTTCATCAACACTGGGAGGCTTAACAAAGACGGCAAGGGTCTGATCGGGAAACTTCTTCTTTATGCGCAAGCCCCCTACCACATCTATATCAAAAATTACGTTCTTGCCCTCTGCCCATAGTCGGTCTACCTCACTTTTTAAGGTGCCGTAGAAATTGTCCCTGTACACCTCTTCCCATTCCAAAAAATCATCGTCCTTAATATGCCTCTTAAATTCGGACAGGGTCATAAAATAATAATGCTCCCCGTGCTTTTCCTTGCCCCGTCTGGGCCTGGAAGTTGCAGAAATGGAAAAAGCCAGATTGAGCTCCGGCTGATTTAATAAATGTTTGACGATAGTAGTTTTTCCGCTACCGGAAGGGGCAGAAAATATAATTAGCTTTCCTCCTTTCATTATAAAACGTTGAGCATTTGTTCCTTGATCTTTTCCAATTCATCCTTCATCTGCACCACCAACTGTTGCATAGGGGCAAAATTTGCCTTGGAACCAATAGTATTGATTTCCCTTCCTATTTCCTGACTAATGAAGCCAAGCTTCTTACCGTTGGAATCGTCCGACTTAAGGGTAGCCGTAAAATAATCCAAATGGTTCAGCAAGCGGACCTTTTCTTCCGTAATATCGTATTTCTCCAAATAATAGATAAGCTCTTGTTCAAAACGGTTGGTATCAAGATCGGCCTTTAGGTCCGCCACAGCCTTTTCCAGGCGCTCCCTTGTTTTTAAAAGCCTATCGGGGTCCATTTGCGCCACTTGATCCAGCAAACTCTTTAAAACGCTTATTCTGGCCTCAAAATCGGCCTCCAAAACCTTTCCCTCCTCATTTCTAAAAATATTTATCTCCTTTAAGGCTTCTTCCAAAGATTCCTTAATAATCTTATATTCCTCCTCATCAATGTCCTCCCGTTCCGTTTTCATGGTGTCCGGCATACGCATGGCAATTTCCAACAGCCCCATTTCATTCCCCGATACTATATGTCCCAACTGTTTCATATATTGTCTCACCACTACTTCGTTTACCTCCGAAGCACATTCTGCACCTGTATTTTCAATATAAAGTCCAAAATCTACCTTGCCCCTCACCAAAGAGCCGGCAATGGTCCTGCGCAATTCCAATTCCTTTTCCCTGTACGAAGAAGGTATTCTGGCATTTAAATCGAGGCTTTTGCTGTTGAGGGATTTAATTTCAATGGTAATTTTTTTAGACGGAAGTTGTATTACATGCTTCCCAAACCCTGTCATAGATTGGATCATAAATTGTTTTTAGAATTTGTCAAAGGTAAATAAAATTGGCTTTTATAGACCTTGATGGTCAAGACCCGGAATAAGTACCGAACAATTAAGCCGTTTTTTATATATTAACGCTTCCTTAATTGGATGGATCCTTACCAAATAATGGTTGTCCCTTTTTGTCAAAATTGATCCTCAATTGGCGCTCGCACCAAAATATGCCGACAAAAGTAGCCCCCACAAGAAAAAACCAGGACATAAACATGGCCCAAATAGGAGAAATAAAGTAAACCAGCAAACCAAGGGCCAAAGTAGATACGCCAACCCAAAAAAACATTTTAGCGCCAATTCTGTTGGCATAATCCCAAGTATCCTGATTCTTCATACTTCTTCTGGTTCGATAGCCATAAAAATAATTGATACTTTTGGGAGGGTAGTTGTTGTAATACCAAGCCAAAATAATATAAAACAGGCCAGGCACGGTTACCGACAAGAAAAGCACCCACTCCATCTATAGTTCCCTTACCCAAATATTCCTGTAACTTACCCTACTATTGTCCCCGTGATCCTGGAGCTTTAAAGGACCCTTCCCATGTGCGGGATTCTTGGGCCAGCCTACATAGGGAGTGGTCCCCTTAATTTCAACATGGTCCTGAACCAGTACGCCATTATGCAAAACGGTTATGGTCCCGGATTTAATTTTACCCCCTTCATCATTGAACTCCGGAGCGTGATAAATAATGTCATAGGTATTCCATTCCCCTGTGGGTACGGATGCCATGGCAAGTGGTACGTGCTGCTTGTATATGGAAGCTACCTGTCCGTTTACATAGGTATCATTATCATTGTTGTCCAGTACCTGAACCTCGTACAGTCCATTTAAAAACACACCGCTATTGCCCCTACTTTGGTTTTCTCCCTGAACTTCTGCGGGGGATTTCCATTCCAAATGCAATTGTATGCTTCCAAAATTCTGAACGGTCTGTATATCACCGGTTTTATTGTTAACGGTCATACTGCCGTCCTTGTTCACTATCCATTTTGCCGCCGTGCTGTCCTTGGAAGATATCCAATTATCCAAATTATCCCCGTTAAAAAGGACAATGGCATCACTGGGCGCCTTTTTTACAGGGTCATTGGGATTGACCACAGGGGGTACGGGTTTATAAAATTCTGTCCCTTCGGGCGCGGTAGGCTCAGGCCCCGCATATTCTTCGTGGACTATTATATCCTTTCCAACTTGGGTGGTGTCCCTTGGCTCCAAAGGGTCTACCTTCACTTTCTCCTTACAGGCTACTATCAATAATAAGACCAACGGTACATAAATATATTTCATTCCCATAAACCCCCTATATATGGATTAATCCAACTTTTTTATCCTGATGTCTTTGAAGGACACTATATTCCCATGATCTTGCAGTCCTATTTTTCCTGTCCTATATTTTCCAAAATGCTCCGATCCCTTAAATTTGGACTTGGAGACCATGGCATCCCATTCCTCTCCATGTACCGGGAAAGAAGCTACTTCCGTACCGTTCAACACCACATTTCCCTTATTGGTTTTGTGGTTTACGGTAATTACGCAAGTATTCCATTCCCCTACAGGTTTGGTAACATCCTCACTAGGACCCACCATATCGTACAAAGCCCCTGCCTGTCGGACGGGTCCATTTTTTGCGTCAGGGTGTTTATCATTGTCCAAGACCTGGATTTCAGGTCCGGAATGATAGGCTTCGGGTAGGCTTTCCACCTCTTTAACACCCCAAAAAATACCGCTATTGCCCCCTTCCGAAATTTTCCAGTCTACAGACAGTACAAAATTGGTAAAGTCCTCTTTGGTTACCAAATTATACTTCTCCCCTTTCTTGCGCTCCTTGGGCGGATAGTATACCATGGCCCCATCCTCTATCTTCCAGGCATCCCCAACGCCATCTTCCAAATACCTTTTCCAGGCATCGAAATTGGTACCGTCAAAAAGCACCTGCCATTCCCCTTCAACAGGAGGCGGAGTCCCTTGCTCCGAATTGGCCAGGGGATCGGGACCTATGTCCATTTTCTTGTCCGTTTTCTCTTTACAGCCCATTACCATGACCACTACTAAGGCACTAAAAATTAAATTTTTCATTTTATACTATTTTGTTTTTAAAGTCCTAATATTTTCTTTAATACTGTTTTATCTATGGCCGCCCCGGCAAAATCGTCAAAGGTCTTTTCGGTGGCTTCTATAATATGGTCCTGAATAAACTTGGCCCCTTCCCTGGCACCCTGTTCCGGACTCTTAATACAGCATTCCCATTCCATAACCGCCCAAACATCACAGCCGTATTGGGTCAGTTTGGAGAAAATGGATTTAAAATCTATCTGTCCATCACCAAGGGAACGATACCTACCGGCACGGTCTCCCCAATCATTAAAGCCCCCGAAGGCTCCCTTTTTCCCTGTAGGATTAAATTCGGAATCCTTAACGTGAAAAGACTTTATAAATTCGTGATAATGGTCTATATAGGCAATATAATCCAACTGCTGAAGCACAAAATGACTTGGATCGTACAAAATATTCACTCTTTTATGGTTACCGGTAGCGGCCAGGAAACGTTCAAAGGTATCCCCGTCATGAAGGTCCTCTCCAGGGTGTATTTCGTAACATACGTCCACCCCTTCCTTATCAAAGTGGTTTAAGATGGGCAACCATCTTTTAGCCAGCTCCTCGAAGCCCATTTCCACCAATCCGGCAGGTCTTTGTGGCCAAGGGTGGGCGGTGTGCCACAGTAGGGAGCCAGAAAAAGTAGCGTGCGCCTTAAGTCCCAGTCTACGACTGGCAGTGGCCCCTTTTTTAACAACATCAACGGCCCATTCGGTCCGTGCTTTTGGATTGTTCTTCACCTTGTCCGGTGCAAAATTGTCGAACATCAGATCATAAGCTGGATGGACCGCCACCAATTGACCTTGCAAATGTGTGGACAATTCGGTGATTTCCAAACCATAGGAATTTATTTTACCTTTTAGTTCATCACAGTATGTCTGACTCTCGGCAGCCTTATCCAAGTCGATCAGAAAATCGACCCAAGTGGGTATTTGTATTCCCTTGTATCCTAAATCGGATGCCCATTTACATATCCCGTCCAAAGAATTGAACGGTGCTTTTTCATCGACAAACTGTGCCAGAAAAACAGCTGGCCCCTTAATTGTTTTCATGTATTTCTATTTATTGTTTTATAATTGTGTACGATATTGGACTACAGCCATTTCCCCGTTCAAGAAATCATACTTGAACTGTTTCCCTTCCAATTTTATTGTTCCAATTGTATCAAATACCCCATCCCCTTATCCCCATTGGACAAAAAAATAAATACTAAAGCTAAATTAAATAATCCCAAAATTTAATTGGTCATTTGGAACGATTGAAATATCATTTTTTGGACAAACTTGGCTACTGTTATTCTGTTTTGATGAT
>CBFGWQ010000243.1:0-4895 GCA_965652575.1 uncultured Arenibacter sp.
TCGTATCCAATTTTTGATAAGGTAACTCCCTTCCCGGAATTTTTGACGCCCGTCCAGGCCAATGCGGGATCCAAATAATCGCAGCGGTTCATAAAAACAGTCCCTGTCTCAATTTTCCTTCCCAGATCAATGGCCCTGTCCATATCCTTTGTCCACAGGGAAGCGGTAAGTCCGTACTGGGAATCGTTCATCAACCTTAACGCCTCATCATCGTTCCTGACCTTCATAATCCCTACTACGGGCCCAAAACTCTCCTCGCTCATTACCTCCATACTGTGATCTACATCGACCAATACATGCGGCGACAAATAGGGTGTGCCCTTTTTGGAGGCCGTGAACAAAGATTCGTCTACCAAGGATTTGGCCCCTTTGCCCAAAGCCTGTTCTATCTGTTTTCTTACATAATTGGCCGCATCGGTCTTTACCATTGGCCCCAAATTGGTGTTCTCATCCAAAGGATTTCCCAATTTATATTGTTTGGTAAGCGCTACAAATCCATCAACAAACTTATCGTATAATGTTTCGTGGACATAGATCCTTTCAATACCGCAACAAGACTGCCCACTATTGAAGAATGCCCCATCCACCAAATTCTCAACACTGTTCTCCAAATTGGCATCGGCCATTACATAGGCCGGATCCTTTCCTCCCAACTCCAGTCCACACGGAATAAATTTGTTTATCAAGGAATTTTGTACCGCTACCCCGCCTTGTACCGAACCGGTAAAGTACACCCCGTCAATTCGGTCATCCCCTATCAATTGGGACGTATTTTTGTGGTTCAGGTGAAGTATCTGGAAAACACCCTTCGGTAGTCCCGCCTTGATAGCCGCCTTGGCATAACGTTCCGCCACCAAGGGCGTTTGAAACGAATGTTTTAATACAACCACGTTTCCTGCCATTAAAGCGGGAACAATAGCATTTACAGAAGTCAGGAAAGGATAATTCCATGGACTCAATACAGCGGCCACTCCGATAGGTACACGTTCTACCCATCTTTTATCCGGATTCCCCCCATCCACAACTTTATAGTCGCCCAATGCTTCTTCCGCCACTCCTATCATATAATGGGCGCGGTCTGCAAACCCCTTTATTTCTCCCGGGGACTGACCTACCGGCCTCCCCATTTGCCAGGTAATTTCAAGGGCAATATCATTTTTTTCCTCCACAATGGCATTAACGAACGCCGTTATGTATTTGGCACGCTCGGCAATGGAAAGACCGGACCAAAGTGGAAAGGCACTTTTAGCCAAATCCAAGGTCTGTCCAATATCTTTTGGGCCATGTTCTTCGGCAGTATAATAGATAGTGCCGTCTATAGGTGATATGGTATTTATCATTTTTTAAATTATTTCGAAATATCGTTTTAATTGCCAGTCGGTTATAGCCCCCAATTGTTGCTGATCTTCCCAAAGTCGGGTATACGCATAATGATCCACAAATATATCACCAAACAGCTCACGGGCAATTTTTGAATTCTTAAATTTTTCAGCAGCCTGGGACAAGGTCCTGGGCAACTGTAGTTCCTGGGAGAAGTCTACATCATAGGCATTTCCATCTACCGCTTTTGTGGGTTCTATTTTGTTCTCAATGCCCCATAATCCCGACCCAATGGCGGCAGCCAGTGCCAAGTATGGGTTGATATCGGCCGCCGACACCCTGTATTCCACTCTTTGGGATTTTTCGGAACCTGGAATAGCACGGAGCGCACAAGTTCTATTATCCACCCCCCAGGAAGCCGCCGTAGGAGCCCAAAAACCAGGGATTAGTCGCGTATAACTGTTACATGTAGAGGCTACCATGGCCAACAATTCGGGCATCAACTTTTGTTGTCCCCCAATAAACCAGCGCATTACATCGGACATGCCATTGGCCTTACTCTTATCGTAAAAGGCGGACGAACCATCGGTATTCTGCAAGGAAATATGGATATGGCCGGACTGACCGGGATAACTGGAAGACCATTTGGCCATAAAGCAGGCCATCAAATTGTTCCGTTGTGCCCAAACCTTTACAAAGTTTTTGAACAATGCCCCATTATCGGCCGCCCTAAGGGCTTCGGAATACTCCAATGCACCTTCCAGTACTCCAGCCCCGGTCTCTGTGTGCAATCCTTCCAAAGGCATGCCCATCTCCTTGGAAAGCTCCATTATTTCATGATAAAAATTGGCATGTGTAGAACTTCGCAATATGGAATATCCGAAATTGCCCGGAGTCATCGGTTCCAGTTGATGATAATTCTTATCGCGAACGGATTTAGGGGATTCATTAAAAAGGAAAAATTCGAATTCAAAAGAGGCACTTGCCCTAAGTCCCAGTTTTCCCAATCTTTCCAAAGTTCTGCGAAGAATGGATCTTGGACAAACACTGGCAGCGTTACTCTCCGAAAAATCTACCAAAAAAATAACGGACTTAAAATCTTCCGTTGGCAACATTCTCATACTGGAAGCATCTATGGTAGCATTGGCATCGGTAAAACCATCTGCCCAGCCCGTAAAGGAATCATTTTTGTATAGGACATCATTGGAATCCCACCCAAAGATAACACTGCAAAAACCAAATCCCTTGTCCAAAGCGGACAGGAACTTATTGGAATTTACGTATTTCCCGCGTAGTACGCCATCCACATCAACAACGGCCAACTTTATATTTTCAATTTGATGTTCACGTATATAACTTTTGACCGATTCTACGGTCATTTTTGGTATTTCTTTTTTCATCTATTTAAAAATTTTTATTAATCTGAAAATGAGTATAATAAAAATTTTCTGCATAGATCAACCGCTGTGCTTTCGCACAAAAAATTTAATTATTTACTCACAAATCCCTGCTTTTTATTTTTAGGTGTTCGTGAATCTTCGATTTCGGTGGATATGCAAAAAATTAAATTTGTTTATGCTCATTTCACACGTTTAAATTTTTGTAATTAAATTGGTTTTAATTGAGAATCCCGATGGCTCCTATCGGGATAACCAATCCGTTCCCACATTTATTAAATTTTATTATTTTCTATCACCATGAAGATTTTAATCCACGGAAAGTAATATTGATCTTGTCCACTTTTTATGGTCTATTATTTTATTCCCATTTCAGTATTCAAACATATTATGTAAATATTTTAAAAACAGTACTTGATGCATAGTCCAATTTTCTTTGCTCCCATCACTATAAAATTATTGAATAATACCCATCCGCATATATAAAATTCAGATTTATCCGATTGTTTTTTTAGCATCGTGTTCCAAAGCAAACTCCTCCTCCGGGGAGAGTATCAATCGATGTCTTCCCTTTAACCCGAAATAGGCCAAGCCTATGATCAAATACCCAATGGATATAAACACGGCCGTCCTATAGGACTGGTCCTGCAATTGAAAATATATGATTACACTGGCCAAAAAAATAGTGGCCCAGGCACCTCGTTTTCCAAACGGGCTAAGGTAGGGCCTTTCCAGATCAGGTCTGTTCTTCCTCAGCAATAAAAAGGAACCACATTGCAAAATATAGGACAGCATGGCACTAAAAACGGCGATATTAAGTAGTGCTCCCCCAATAAAAACCTCACTTTCATTCCCCGCCAAAAATTTAGTGACCATCAAAACCGTAAAACCGATAAGGGATCCCAGGATCAAAGCGGTATAGGGCGTTTTTCTTTTGCTGTGGGTCAAGGACAATATTACAGGGAAATACCCGGCCCTGGACAAGGAATAGATCTGTCTACCAAAGGCAAAAATTATAGTATGGAAAGAGGCCAAGAGGCCAATGGATGCCACTAAGGCCAACAGTTTGGCGATATTATCCCCGTACAACACCTTAAATCCGTCCAACAAAGGTTCCCCGGACTGTGAAAGGGCATAGGATCCCAAAGGTATGGAAGCATTGAGCCAGAGGATCAAGAAGGCCGATATGATCAAAGTAATGATACCATAGGTAAGTCCCTTGGGCATATCCTTTTTAGGGTCTACCGATTCTTCTGCCGCCAACGGCAATTGTTCAATGGCCAAAAACAGCCATACTGCAAAGGGCATGGCCTTGAGCGCTCCTTGCCATCCAAACGGAAAAAGAGCACCTCCCCCTCCTTCCAAATGTTGGGCACTGCCATCTGCACCCGCTTTAATATCCAGTGCATAGGTTACAAAATCCGTATTTGCTATGGAAGACACCCAAAATACTCCCAAACACCCCAATGCCAAAAAAGTAAGCGCAACGGTAAATTTGAAGGACAGTTCTACCCCAACAATATTTAATAACGTAAATATGGCATAAAAACCAAACCACCAAAAAGGCAGCATTTCGGGGGCGGTTTCAAAGATACCCTGCATATAATTGCTCAGAAAAAAAACAATAACGGCAGGGGTAAGAATAAACTCCAAATTTTCCACCAGGCCCGTAAAGAAACCTCCCCAAGGCCCCATGGCCGATCTGGCAAAAGAATAGGCTCCCCCGGTATGCGGCAGGGCGGGCGACATTTCGGCAACACTTTGGGTAAGCCCTACGTACATTATGGCAACAATACACGTAGCGACGAACATTCCTCCCCATCCCCCGGAGGCCAGTCCCAAATTCCATCCGGAAAAATGTCCGGAAATCACCGCTCCAACACCCAAGGCCCATAAGGACCATACCCCGGCATGCCGTTTAAGCTCTCTGGATTCAAAATAGGATTTGTCCATTTTCTTGTACTTTACGCCTTTGCCCATATTAAATTCTCTTGGTTTTGGTTACTAAATATTTTTAAGTCGGTAACTAATATACAATGAAATAGAAAAAGCAACTTCCCTATAATTGTATAACGAACTATTATTTTAATAATAAGGCCATAGGGAAAGAATCCCCATGGCCTAAAAGATTCACAATATATTTACCCAATGCCCCAACAGTTCATTACAAAAACCGAT
>CBFGWQ010000244.1:0-4845 GCA_965652575.1 uncultured Arenibacter sp.
GTCCAAAAAAATCACATTTTGAACCTCAACCCTTGATTCGCATAATTAATCCGTATCCATAGCCGTTTTTGGAGGCCTTTTATGCCAATAGGAGGCCAGAATGGATCCGGTTATGTTCATTAAGGGTCCAAATACGGCCGGAGCTAGGCCCATGGTGGCAATTTTTCCCAAGGAATTGGCTATACCAGAGGCTAGGCCCCCGTTCTGCATCCCTACTTCCAGAGCAATGGTACGTGAATCCTGCTCATTTAAACGCAATAAACGGGCATACCAATAACCAAGCGTATACCCAAATAAATTATGGACCAACACCAATAGCATTAAGACCCCACCAATATCCAGAAGGCTATCCCTGCCTGCGGCCGTTATAACTACGATTATAAGGCCAATGCCCAACATGGAAATTACGGGAAGTGCCCTGTCCATCCATTTGGCTTTGTCCCCTCTAAGACGGTTTAAGAGAATTCCTGCCCCCAAAGGCAAAATAATCATCTTTATAATACTCCACATCATGTCCAACACATCAATTTCTATAAATTCCCCTGCCAAAAATTTCATAAGAAGGGGGGTAATAAAAGGTGCCAGAAGTGTTGATATGGAGGTGATTGTAATGGAAAGTGCCAAGTTTGCCTTTGCCAAATAGGCCATTACATTGGATGCCACCCCACTTGGAGAGCAACCGATCAAAACAATACCGGCTGCGATCTCGGGTGGAAAATTGCTCACCTTTGCCAACACAAAACCCATTAACGGCATAATGCACAACTGTGCGGAGACCCCTACCATTACCCCTTTGGGGGATTTGACCACCTCGGCAAAATCGCCAATGCTCATGGAGGTCCCCATGCCGAACATGATCAATTGGATCAAGGGTATGATCAAAGCGGTAAGCTTAAAATTCCCTATTTGCAGAAAGTACTGCGGATAATATAGTGCCAGGGCTACCCCTGCAAATATGGAAGCGGTAAAAACATAACTGCTCAGGGCTTTATACCCACTAAAGCCAACGGCCAGAAGTGCAAAAAAGGCCATTATTAAAAGCCCCGCATTTTCTATGTTATGGGTAAGGATCATGCCCAGAACAACTAACAGCAATATAGCGGCCATGCCAAGGCAAATGGAATGAATGGTTGGTTTTTTCAAAATTGATCGGTTTGGGTTAATTGGTTTCTGCCGGCAACTTATACGCCTGTCTGGCCAAAAGTCTAAGCCTGCCCTCCCTGTCCTTTTGGTATACCTGTACATTGCCGATACGAATATCTACGGGTACACCGGCATTGGTGGCCTTGGCCAAAAAAATATGACGGACAATTGCTGAATTGCCCGAAATATGAATGGTTTGCCCAGGGGCCTCCACAGATGAGAAATTAAAAGGCCCGTTAACAATATCGTCTATAAATTCTGCCTTATTTTGGATCAGTCCACTGGAATGCCCGTAGGTGAGTGCATCTGCACAAAGGGTCTCCATGAGTTCCACGGTCGGATTTACCATGGCTTCGTTAAAGGTGGACACGGCCCGTTGCACTTCATCGATAGTAATTTGGGTTTCTTCCCCCAAAGGTCCAGTTGTGGTTTGATCCACATTTTGCTTGCACCCAATCAGGATTAACCAGGGAATAAGGGCCATAATCCAACAGTTCCTTCCACTGTTCATCCATTTCTGTACTCCTGTCACCATGTCCTTTTGCTTAAAACTTTATCCAAAGCCTCTTTGGACATACTTCCCAATTCGGGATGTTTCCCCAACCAAGCCAGAAATTCCTTTTTTAACTGCTCTGTCCATTGGCTATCTATCTCACCTGTGGAATACTTCTTGGTCCTTACCATCTCAAAGCCAAACTGATCCTTAAGGGCTACAAATTCGGCGGTACCCACTACCTGTTCGGCCAAATGTGCAGGTATGAACAGTACTCCCTCCCTCTTGGCCAGGACAAGATCGCCCGGCAACACCATTACCTGACCGATACGTATTGGGGTGTTGAGCCCCATCAGTACTTCCTCTTCCAAAAAGGATGGGTGAAAATCCCGGACAAAGGCATTGAAGCCTTCCATCTGGCTTATGCTCTCCAAATCCCTTGCACTACCGTTAAAAACCACCCCGTTACCGGACTTACTGTATATGGAAGTGGCCAAGGTGGCCCCCATAAGGGTACCTGCATCTATCTTGCCAAAACTATCGGCCACATATACGTCTCCTTTGGTAAGCACCTCTATGGGCCAAGAATTGGTATTGCCCTTCCTCCCTTGGGAGGTTATACCCCTTTCCTTGATATTCCTCTCCACATCGGGGCGACTGGGCATGAACAGGGCGGTAAGTGCCCTGCCTACAACGGGAACATCATTATGGACCATTTTCCAATTGCCCTCGAACTGATTTTTATAGCCTTCATTCTCAAGGACGGTCCATGCATCGTCTATCCCGATTTTTTTTGCCCGTTCCAAAAGATCGTCCGGTATTTTTGGACGGCCATCATCAAAGCGTTCCCCTTTCCACTCGGAGGTCAAAAAAATCAATTCCTCCTTGGGAAGGGTCTGTGAAAGGACATTAAAGGTTGTACAAAAAGCAAAAAAGAATAGTGCAATTCTATTGAAATTCATTTACAAAAATATTAATAGGATAATGTATCGTTATCTAGTCCAACGCGGCTATACAGTCCATTTCCACCAATGAATTCCCTGGTACTCCCCCATAGGTGGCCACGGTAGTCCTTACTGGAGGGTTTGGTCCAAAACGGCCCCTGAAAACTTCGTTCATTCCCTTATAGTCTGCCAAATCCGCCAAATAAACATTCACTTTCAATACTTTGTCCATGGAAGAACCATGCTTTTTTAACTCCTTTTCCAGTTCCTGCAAAACAATCTCGGTATGTGCCTTGATCTCAAAAGGTTCCACATGTGCCCCCTTGCCCGCTATATAAAGGGTATTTCCATGTTTTACCCCACCTGAGAACAAAGGGATGTCCTGGTCCATGACAATGTCTCCCACTACTTCTTTTTTAGGTTTTGAACCCCCATCCATTGCCCTAGCGGCCGCACCTACTCCAAACATGGCCGCCAGGCCCATTCCTAATTTTTTAAAAGATGCCCTTCTTGTTGTTTTGTTTTCCATAATTATAAAATTTAATATTTAATTGTTTTTCCAAATTATCGATTATAGTTTCTAGGTAGCCAAGGGCGGACCTCCCGGAACGCTGATTTTTTTATGTTCCGATCTATAGGCCAGCTGTTTGGCCGTAAACTTGGCCGTGAGGTATTCGCCCAAAAAAACGGACCCATCAATGGCTCCATTGGATACTTTTCCCGAAAACCAGTAATTGATGGAGTTTCCCGGAACGTTAAAATGGCTCTTAAGTTTTACCTCATCCCCCTCTATCATTCCGGCCACTTCCTGCATGGCGTAATCGCTTGTGTGGGTCCCCTTGATCCAATTCCCTTCCTGTTCCAAGAAAAATTTATGGGTACTCTTGGAGGTGAAAAACTCCATCTCCACTTCCCAATGCCCTGTAATATTAACACTTGCCGGGGCCATCTTGTCCGATCGGGGCCCACGCTCTGCGGATAATATATCATAAAGTCGGTTGGCCACCAACTTGGCATTTCCCGGTCTCATTTGGCTGGGGGTTATGGATATGGTTGTTGTCCCGTCCTCTGAAGATCTGCCTCCAATGGCTATCCTTGGTCTGTTTCGTGCCACCTCTTCTGCAATTTCCTCCCCGGTAATATGTAAGCTGTCCGGATCCCATTTCAGGATGAGTCTGGGGGCCCTATTGTCCAAACTTGTCGGCAATTGTACTTCCGAGCTTATACCCTTTATTTTGGTAAGTTTTGTAGAAATTTCCTCCAACCAGGACAGCCAAGTATCCCACTCCTTATCATGGTCCCTGGTGGTCCAGGCCTCTACGGCCGCCAACATTCCCAGCATTTCCTCCTTCCCTACCTTATTGTCCCTTCCAGGGCCATGGTGTGGGGAACTGGCCTGCCAGGCAGCCATCAATATATCCTTATCCCCCAATAAAAGTCCGGCACATTGTGGTCCGCATAATGCCTTGCCACCACTATAGGCCACTACGGTAGCGCCCCTTTCCAGATGTACACAGGGAATACTCAGATTCTCCGCAGCGGCGTCGGCCAAAATAGGGATATTCTTTGGTTTGGCGATCCCACTGATCACTTCCAGGGAAAGCGGCCTCCCCGTTTCGTTATCCCTACCGGTCATTATATAGATCATTGCGGTTCTGGAATTGATGGCCCGCTCCAATTCTTCGGGAGTTTCCACCATAATTACCTTGACCCCTATATTGCGAATGGCCTGGTCATAAACATTTCTGGAGCTACGGGGAATAATAACCTCATTTTTCTCAAAACCCTCCAAATTCGGAATCCTGATCAGCTTTTCCGGATTGCCCCCGGTTACGCAGGCAGCGGTTACGTGTTTCATACCCGCGGCACATCCCGATGAGACCATTCCCCATTGCGCCTTGGTGAGTTCCGCCAAGCGGCGTCCTATGCCAAAGGCCAATTCATCATACTGCACAAAATAACCCGTAGCGGCCTCCATGGCCTTCAACACTTCGGGGCGTTCCGTAGAACCTCCCAAAATGGTAAAGGTACCGCGACAGTTGATGATGGTATCCACACCAATGGATTCATAGATACTTTGCCCAGCAGAGTACGGTCCGGACACCAGGGGCCCCGTTGTGCCAAGGGTACTCCCGAACATGGTTTCACTGGCCATTAAACTCCCTGCAATGGGAACAACACCCAACTGTTTAATTATTTCCCTACGATTCATGCTTGCTTTTTTTGTTCCAATTTAATCTTTATAATTCCCCGACGGCTCTGCCT
>CBFGWQ010000245.1:0-4828 GCA_965652575.1 uncultured Arenibacter sp.
TGCCAATGTAAATTGTCCCCATTGTTACATTAATCCATTATTACATTGGTACATTGATCAATTGTTACATTAACCAATTCTTACATTGGTAAATTGCCACATTGGTACATTGATATATTGGTAAATTAGTAATTACAATGTTTTAAGATCCTTAATGGTCTTAAAGGCAACATCTACCTGCTCATCGTTTACGATGATGGTAAATTCATTGGTAGTGGATATCACTTCATAAAGAACAATGCCCTCCCAAGCCAGACGCTGAAAAATAAAGTAATAGATTCCCGGTACGGAAACATTTTCCGCGGGTAGTTTTACGGTAATGGAGGAAAGGTTTTCTGCCTTTTGGGTACACTTCTCGTTCTTGAACAACTCTTCCACCGCCTCATCCAGGATATTACTGACAACGATATTAAGTTCGTTGACCCCTCTGGACGAGGTATAGAAAACATCCTTGTTCCTGTTTACCTCCTTTAACAAGACCGTCTGATTTTCCAAAATGGATTCTGAGACCAAAAAGGTAAAATCGGTCAATGATGACCTTACG
Organism: uncultured Arenibacter sp.; assembly: GCA_965652575.1. Taxonomy (GTDB): domain Bacteria; phylum Bacteroidota; class Bacteroidia; order Flavobacteriales; family Flavobacteriaceae; genus Arenibacter. The sequence continues at coordinate 545 of CBFGWQ010000245.1, forward strand.
GTAATTTCCCCAATATTTTTTAAGACCTTAATGATCTTATGGGTAGCCCGGAACTCCAAATCATCGGAAAGACGTTTCAAGGCCATTACAATGGCGCCATTGCGAATATCCTTGCCCAACTCCCCTTCTATTTCCGGTTTTACTATTCTGGAAAGTGATGTTAAATTTATAATTCCTTGAGCTAAAGCACTTTGCAGAAATGGTTTCTTCTTAATGTAGTCTTCCACGACCGACGAAATAGTCTTCATTTTCCTAAACTTTTGGTAAAAATAACAAATTGTTACAAATAAAACAACTAATTAAAAATGATAAAACGCATTTTCCAAGTGTTCCATACTAAATTTTGTGCCATTTTTATGTATGGTAATGATATCGAACCTAACCTCAACATCAAGGTTATTGGCAATTACGTAGTAATCTGTTGCCTTTACCAAGCGTTTTATTTTGGCTTCGGTTACCGTTTCCGCTATCGATTGCATATAATCCGAACTTCTTGATTTGACCTCCACTATTGCCAAAATATCCCCTTTTCTTGCAATTATATCTATCTCTGCCTTCAAATACCTATAATTTCTATGGACTACCCTGTAGCCATTTTCAATTAGATAGTCGACCGCCAATTGCTCCCCCTTTTTCCCAAGCTCATTATGCTTTGCCATACCAACACTATTCTATTTATCAAAAAACGTGTATTTTATCGAAAAACCTAACATATTGTCGTCCAAATTTCTATAAACCACGTAATTTATTAAGCAGTATAACGAAATTTTCTTAAGAGCGATAATTTCTTACTGGAATCTGCGTTATTCAATGACCCCTTACTTTACTTGTAACCTATCAAATGCGGAATAAATTATGGAATTTTTCGTAAACTGTAATACTTCTAGTTTGGCCCCCTATACCACCCCATTGGATGTACAAAGGGCGCAACATCTATATAGAAGATTGGGTTTTAGTGCTTCTGTCCAGACCATTGATCAAGCCACTGGTCAAACTGCCGGCGCTTTGGTCGACTCCCTCATTTCCCAAGCGCAAAATATGCCCCTCTTGGCCGCCCCCCTATGGGCGGACTGGAACAATAGCAATTATCCTGAGGATGATGAGCAGCGTGGACAAATAATAAGGTCGCAACAAGAAGAATACAAGTTGGCCTATACCAATTCCTTACTTGAAAATAATCTCCGGGATCGACTTAGTTTTTTTTGGAGCAATCATTTTGTAACGGAACTGGACGTTTACAATTGTAATTCTTTCCTTTATTATTATATCAATTGCCTTCAACGCAACGCTATTGGCAATTTTAAGACCTTTGTGAGTGAAATTGGGCTTACCAGTGCCATGCTCTATTATCTGGACGGCGTTTACAACAACGGTAACAACCCCAATGAGAATTATGCCCGAGAGCTTTATGAGCTATTTACATTAGGGGAAGGAAATGGGTATACCGAACAGGATATCATTGAAACGGCCAAAGCACTTTCAGGATATGTTGAAAGAGGGGAATTGGGCTGTGAGCAGGTGGTATTCGATGCTTCCAAATTCAATACAGGGAACAAAACAATTTTTGGGCGTACCGGAAACTGGGGATATGATGACGTTATCGACATTCTTTTCGAAGAAAGGGCCAACGAAATAGGCTATTTCATCTGTAAAAAGCTGTACGAATTTTTTGTACACCCGGATTCGACCGATGAGGCCAACAATGCAAAGACCATCATTGACGGCCTAACCACCACCTTTATTGGTAATAATTTTGAATTGGCACCGGTCTTGGGCCAACTTTTTAAAAGTCAACACTTTTTTGACGACGAAGCCATAGGCGTTATCATTAAAAGTCCGTTCGACCTATATCTAAACTTCATTAAAGAAACAAGCTTCTCCCACAATGCTACAACCATTGGAAGTGCCATAAATTATAGCGGAATGCTGGGCCAGGATCTGTTCGATCCTTTTGATGTTGCGGGATGGCAACGAAACAGGGATTGGATAAATACCAATTTCATGATCGGACGTTGGCTAACTATGGAAACCATTATTGATGGTTTTTACCAGGAAAATTCGGAACAGTTCAGGGCATTTGCCATGGATGCGGTTGGATCTGGCAACAGCAATACCAGTAATCCGCAGATCGTTGTACAGGCAATTGTGGATAAAATAACCCCCAAAGGATTGTTTACCCAACAGGATTTTGACAATGCCATGTCGTCCTTTCTAATAGAGGATGTTCCTGAAGAATATTATAGCCCCGATTTTTACCCGGGCGGAGATTCAACATGGGTCCTGAGTATGTGGCCATCCGTACCGCTTCAGGTGCAGTTATTGTTAAGACACCTTTCCAGACAGCCCGAATTTCAACTTAAATAAAACCGACCATTATGTGCGATAATCACCATAAATCACCCCATAAAGGCATAGACCATGATGGTCATGATCTGGAACACAAGACCTGGAGCAGACGTTCCTTTCTTCAGGCCCTGGGAATTGCAGGTTCAGGATCCATGATGCTGGGCAGTAATTTTCTAACGGCATCCGCACCATCCCCTTTAACTTCGGCCATAGCGATGGCGGAAACCGACAATATATTGATCTTGATTCGTTTGTCCGGTGGGAACGATGGCCTTAGTACCATAATTCCTATTGAACAATACGACATTTACGCCAATGCACGGCCCAATATCTATCTGCCGGAAAGCAAGATCCTACGGCTTACGGACGAATTTGGAGTCCCTACCTATATGAAATCTTTGGAACCCATGTGGGGCGAAGGACAATTTAAGGCGGTACATGGCGTTGGCTATGAAAACCAGAGCCTGTCCCATTTTACAGGTTCCGATATTTTTGCCAATACCGACCTCAGTACCACAGGTTTCAGCGGAAGAAAGACCGGTTGGATGGGAAGGCATTTTGAATACCTATATCCTGATTATTTATCGGATTTTCCCGGAAGTAGGCCAGAGGGCCCTGCCGCTATACAAGTTGGAAACTACGGAAGTTTGGTTTTTGAAGGTGAAGAGACCAACTACGCCTTTGTAACCAACAATATTGATCAATTGGAGCAAATTGCGCAAACAGGCCTACAGTATCCGGTAAATGATGAGCTGTTCGACAATTGTATGTACAGTGATCAGATTAAATTTCTAAGAGGGGTATCCAATGTAACCAATGAGTATGCCGGTACCATACACGAGGCCTATATGCGGGGTGCCAACCAAATTGAGTATCAGGACAATGGTTTTGCCAGACAGTTGGCTTTGTTGGCCAGATTGATCAAGGGGAACCTTGGCACCAAGGTCTACATGATCAGCATGGGAGGTTTTGACACCCACGGAAATCAACCTTTGGTACACGAACGTCTTATGACCCAACTGTCCATTGCAGTGGATAATTTCTATGATGACCTTGCCTTTACCCAACAGGATGACAAAGTATTGAGCATGACTTTTTCCGAGTTCGGGAGAAGGATTTTCGAAAACGGATCCAATGGAACGGACCATGGCAAAGCTGCCCCCACCTTATTTTTCGGTTCCGGATTAAACGGAAGTGCTTTTGTGGGCGACCACCCCTCCTTGGACGAGCCCAATAGCAGGGGCAACCTGGAATACACTATGGACTTCAGGAACCTGTATGCCACGGTACTGGCGGAATGGCTATGCGTGGACATTCCCCTGGTAGAACAACACATCATGGACGGGTATACATACACCCCTGTAAATCTAGGTTTTAACTGTAGCGGAGTAGACTTCCCGGATATCGTATATAGCGATGGTGACCCCACTCCCCCAACGCCCACGGATCCAATTGAGGAAAATCCAAATCCGGAATTGTTGAACGCCATTGTACACAAACCTTTTTACCCAACAGATTCAACCCCACACATTTATCTGGAAATGCCCTTTAGCGCACATGTAGACATACAACTGTTCAACATTATGGGCCAATATTTGGGATCGGTATATAATGAAATAATGTTCGAAGGTTCCATTGAGATCAACGTTAGGGAGCGACTTAAAACCTATTTGGCTACCGGAAAATATATATACAGGATACAGGTACAGGATAAAAAACTAAGTAAATCCATAATGGTAGCTTAAAATCACCCCTACTTACTATGTGAGCAGGCCTTCGTAAATTCTGAATTCTTTTCAGGCTAACGAAGGCTTATTTTTTTTTAAAGGAATACGCCAGCTGTATGTGAACAACCTCGGAGCAAGCCTGTCTGACAAAGGCAGGCAAGCGTCGGAACATTTAAATCTCACTTAGTGAGTAAAAATCTTTATTTTTGCT
>CBFGWQ010000246.1:0-4790 GCA_965652575.1 uncultured Arenibacter sp.
ATGTCTAAAAATTCAGGTTATTTTAATCTACGGGCAAATGACTATGGTAAAGATTTTGTTTGGGGGGTAGCTACGGCGGCATATCAGATAGAGGGTGCCCACGATCTGCATGATAAGGGGCCCTCCATTTGGGACGATTTCACCTCAAAAAAAGGAAATACCTATCAAAATCAGCACGGCAATGATGCCTGCGAATTTTATCATAGGTTTCAGGAGGATATCCTCCTGATGGCGAAAATGAATATTGGCCATTTTAGGTTCTCCCTGTCCTGGTCCAGGATACTGCCGAATGGAACGGGAACGATCAGTGCCAAAGGTATTCAGTTTTATAATGAGGTCATCAACTTTTGTCTGGAATGTGGTATAACCCCTTGGGTAACCTTATATCATTGGGACCTGCCCCTTGCCCTGGAAAAAAAAGGGGGGTGGGCCAATCGTGAAATTCTTGGATGGTTTCGGGAATACGCCACTGTTTGTGCCCAAAATTTTGGGGATAGGGTAAAGAATTGGATGGTATTGAACGAACCTATGGTCTTTACGGGTGCAGGGTATTTTATAGGGGTACACGCCCCGGGCAGGAAAGGCTTAAGCAATTTTTTGCCCGCCGTGCACCACGCGGTATTGTGCCAGGCCGCGGGAGGTAGGATTTTGCGCAATTTGGTGGCCAATGCCAATGTAGGCACTACCTTCTCCTGTTCCCAAATATCGCCTTATAGAAAAAATAGCAGGGATCTTAAGGCTGCTGAAAGGGCGGATGCCCTGCTTAACCGACTCTTTATAGAACCTTCCTTGGGAATGGGGTACCCTTGGGACACCGTTCCGGTATTAAAACGAATGCAATCCTATATATTGCCGGGGGACGCCGACAACTCCGTTTTTGATTTCGATTTTATAGGGATCCAAAATTACACGCGGGAAAAAGTTAAACACTCCTATTTCGTGCCCTATATAAGGGCCAAAATTGTAAAGGCAAGTAAACGCAAGGTAAGGGCTACCCTAATGGACTGGGAAGTACATCCTCCCAGTATTTTTAAAATGATAAAAAGATTTAATGGCTACAAGGGCGTAAAAAAAATAATAATTACCGAAAACGGGGCCGCCTTTGCCGATGAAATCTATAAGGGCAGGGTAGAAGATAAAGAAAGGCTTTCCTATCTGCAGGCGTATTTGAAACAGGTGCACAGGGCGCAACGGGAAGGCTTAAAGGTAGATGGGTATTTTGTATGGACATTTACCGATAATTTTGAATGGGCGGAAGGGTATTACCCCAGATTTGGATTGGTATATATTGATTTTGAAAATCAGCAACGCATTATAAAATCTTCCGGACAATGGTTCAGTGAATTTCTGGCCACTAGCGTCCTGTCAACCCTACTTTAGCCATCCCAAGCCTTGTTCTTTTTCACCCGGCCTGCGTTAAAAAACAGTTCCATAGCTACGGCTATGCAACATTTTTTTGCCTTGTCCGGATAAAATATAACGGCGACTTAAACGACACAGTAGCATTGACACGACACTGGGAAATTATCATTTTAGACATTCTTTTTTACAGGGAATACCCCAGCCTTAAGCTGCCATAATAATTCCTGCTGTTTCCGGGATAGTAGTACCTGGGTTCCGCCCCGCCAAATCCCGTAGTGTTGATAAGTACGGATTGGGCATAGTTGAGGTCGAAGATATTGTTGATGCCAAAAGCCAAATCCATGGACAGCTTTTTCCCCAATTGCTTTTTATACCCCAGCTTGGTATTAATTACATTGTAGGCATCACTGTAAAGGCCATTGGCATCCGTTAAAGGAATTTCCCCTACGTACTGGTGGGTGGTATACCAATACATTTTATTGTTGATTAGGGCTTGTAGACCGGAATTCAATCGGTGTTCGGGTACCCCTGTCAATGGATTGCCGGAATAATCGTTGTCCCCGTCCACAAAGGTTACAAAACTATGGTCGTTAAAGGTATAGCTGATAAAGGGGGTTACCCTTAGTTTGGAGTTAATGTCCCAATTGTAGTCCATATCCAGTTCCAATCCCTGATGTTTCGTCTTGCCCGCATTTTTACCAATATATTGATCCTCTCCTACCCTTTGGGCAACCAAAAGGTTTTTTATATCCATTCTGTAGAGGGCAAGGTTTATGTTTAATTTTCCATCCAGCAGCAGTAGCTTGGAACCAATTTCATAGTTTACACCCGTTTCTTGGGCAATATCGGGATTGATTACCCCGTCCGGAGTAAGTGTTTCCTCCACGGTAGGGTTGGAAAAGCCTTTACTTATATTGGCATAGATTGAGTTTGTGGCCGATAGATTATAGTTGAGGTTTAGGCTGGGCAGCACTATGGCGTCAAAATTTCTTTCTGCACTCCTATTGTCCGCCCCTAGGTTGAATTCATCCCTGAAATCGTAATACGTCTTGTTGACGCTCAGTCCAATTTGGGTAGAAAAAGCCTTCCCAAAGGGAATGAGCAGGTTGCCGAAAGCATTGAACTGTCGTCTAAATTCTTTGTTTTTTGCAAATTGATCGCCGGCTACACTTCCTTGTCCGTTATTGTCTTCATATAGGTTTTCAAATTCGTCCCATTGGTATTCGTCCTTGTACAATTCGGCCCCAAAATTATAATCAATGTTAGCGCCGTTGACAGCCCACCTACCCGTAAACTTTGTACGGAAACCATAGCCATTGGTGTACTCTTCCAAAATACCAAAGGGCCTGGGTTCGTAGTGGTCCAGATAGGAATAGAAAATACTGGTAGTGTTCTTTATTTGGTCCGAAAAGGTATGCTTTAAGTTCAGTCCGGCAATGCTGTATTTGTTGTCCTCGTATCCTTTGGCAGCTTTCCAGGTAAATGCGGCCTTGGTAGGGTTTTCCTTAAAATCGGTCTCTCCCACAGAGCTGGGAATCTGTGCGTTGTAATCAACATGGTTGAAGAGCAGCCCAATATTGGTTTTGGGGTTTATTTGGTAATTTAAATCCAAGAGTACGCCTTTGCGTGTAAATTTGTTGTTTTCCCTATAGCCATCGGTCTCCAAAATGCCATAGTGGAAGTTTAGTGCCCACTTATTTTCCTTTAGACTAAATTGTAAATTGTTCTTGACCATATTGTAGGAGCCTACCGTAAAGTTATTCCTGAAATAAGTGGACTCGTTGCCGGACTGTTTGGAATTCAGCAAAATGGCACCTCCCAAATTTGCTCCATGATTGGTCGCTTTTGGGCCCTTTATTACTTCCACAGAACTTAGATTTTCCAAATCGAAGGATTCAATGGCGGAGAATCCCGAACCGTTCGTAATGGGTATGTCATTATAGTAAAGGCGTAGTTTATCCGTTCCGAACAATGTTCTTGCACCTACCCCCCTTATGGTGATCCTGTTCGTATTCAGGGCCCCGGACAATATATAGACCCCGGATATCTGATTGATGGCCGAAACCATATCTATGGGGCTATAGTTCTGAAATACCTTGTTCCCTATTATTTTAGTCGCTATAATGCCATTATCGGTGGCCGATTGAAGGGTGTCCAGAAGGATTACTTCATCCAATTCGGTAATGCTGTCTTTTTGGGTAGGTTCTTGGGCATTGGATACAAATAAAAAAAATATCGCAATTAGAAATTGAAAGGAAAATTTCATGCATTTAAATTAAGTCCCAAACTTAATGATTATTATCTAATGTTTTTTCATTTAAGTATATGGTATCCCATGTATGCATACTTTAAAATAGGTGTAAACATCAACTATTTTGCCCTGTCTTTTCGGTTACCAAAAAACATTGGTTATTTTTAGCGGCATATTGGCCAATGGTCATGGAACTAAATTAAAGCGTGTGGGTCTTTCATGATGTATAGAGAGGCAGGCACGGTATAAATGTATTTAAATGAAACGAGCATTAAGAAATTTTAAAAATTACTTCACATCCCGATAGCTATCGGGAGGGGATGTTTAAAATTTTTAATGTGAGAGCGAAGCGGTTACATACGCTCTCAATTTTTTAATTAATTTATTATCATAATAATTACAAAAATTTAAGCGTGTGAAAATTGTTTCTTATAACGTAAACGGAATCAGGGCTGCGGTGAACAAAGGATTTTTGGATTGGTTAAAAACAGTAGACCCGGACGTGGTGTGTTTGCAAGAGATCAAGGCCAACAGGGATCAATTGGATCTTGCAATTTTTGAGGCCTTGGGCTATCGTTATCATTATTGGTACAGTGCCCGGAAGAAGGGCTACAGCGGTGTGGCCATTTTGGCCAAAAAACAACCGGATCATGTAGAGTATGGTACCGGAATAGACTATATGGATTTTGAGGGGCGAAATCTTAGGGCCGATTTTAATGGGGTCTCCGTTATGAGCCTGTATTTGCCCTCAGGGACCAATATAGCCCGATTGGACCATAAATTGCAGTATATGGCCGATTTCCAGGACTATGTTGATAATCTAAAAAAAGAGAGGCCGAACCTTATTATTTGCGGGGATTATAACATTTGTCACGAGGCCATAGATATTCACGATCCGGTTAGAAACAAAAATGTTTCCGGGTTTTTACCGGTGGAAAGGGAATGGATCGGCAATTTTATGGATAGTGGGTTTGTAGATAGCTTCAGGCATTTTAATAAGGAACCCGATAATTATACGTGGTGGAGCTATAGGGCCAACTCCCGTGCCAATAATAAAGGGTGGAGGTTGGATTATGGATTGGTCAGCAGCCCATTGGTAAGCCGTTTAAAACGTTCCGTTATTTTGTCGCAGGCCGTTCATAGTGACCATTGTCCCATTCTCGTGGAGTTGGAGTAG
>CBFGWQ010000247.1:0-4757 GCA_965652575.1 uncultured Arenibacter sp.
AGCTTACCATAAACGGGGATGGCAGCGTTAGCGTGGCCCCCGGTACTGCCGATGGCACCTACACTATTGAATACACCATCTGTGAAGTGGCCAATGCGGACAATTGTGATACGGCCACTGTCACCATTCAGGTAGGTCCAGATATGAATAACGTGATCGATGCGGTGGACGATAGTTATGGTACGGAAACCGGTGTAAGTGGCGTAATACCCGATAGCAACGTGCTGGGCAACGACACCATAAACGGCGAAGTGCTAGCGGCCGCCGATGTGGTACTTACTTCTACGCCAACGGACGAGCTTACCATAAACGGGGATGGCAGTGTAAGTGTGGCCCCCGGTACTGCCGATGGTACCTACACTATAGAATACACCATCTGTGAGGTGGCCAATACGGACAATTGCGATACGGCCACTGTCACCATCCAGGTAGGTCCCGCTATGGGCAACGTGATCGATGCGGTGGACGATGTATATACGACAGATACAAATAATACAGGGCTAATCCCTGACAGTAATGTGCTGGACAACGATACCCTTAACGGCGAGTTGATAGCGGCCGCTGAAGTGGTACTTACCTCTACACCAACTACTGTATTAACGATTAATGGGGATGGCAGTGTAAGTGTGGCCCCCGGTACTGCCGATGGTACCTATACTATAGAATACACCATCTGTGAGGTGGCCAATATGGACAATTGCGATACAGGTACGGTAACAGTTATTATCGAAGAAGGGGATGGGGATGAAAAAATTGAAGTGAATCAACTTGTGACCCCTAATTCGGATGGTAAAAACGACTTCCTATTTATCAGGGGGGTTAGAAATGCCAATAACAATACCTTAAAAATCTTCAATAGGTGGGGTGTTTCCGTGTATGAAGGAAAGGGTTATAATAACCAAAATAATGTATTTGACGGTAAGTCCAAGTCAAAATCTACTGTTGCCGGAAACAATTATTTGCCCGCAGGAGTTTATTATTATATTTTCCAATATGAAAATAAACAGCAACATATTACAGATAGTGGTTATATTTATGTGAGTAAATAAAAAATATTTTATAGTAGATGATATATAAAAAGAATCGCCTCGTAACCGTTTTAATGTTGTTTTTCCTTTTTGCAGGACTATACGCCCAGCAGGATGCACAGTATACACAGTATATGTACAATACAATGAGTGTAAACCCTGCCTATGCCGGATCTAGGGGGCAATTAAGTGCAGCGGCGCTTTACAGGTCCCAATGGGTAGGTCTGGAAGGTGCGCCCAAAACACAGACTTTAAACCTGCATTCACCAATTAGGAACAGTAGGTTGGGCTACGGTATTTCGATAATCAACGACAATATTGGGGATGGTGTGGTACAGGAAACCCAGCTGGATGCCGTATTATCCTATACCGTTGATGTTGCCTTGGATGCCAAATTATCTTTCGGATTAAAAGTTGGGGGAAATATGTTGAGTCTGGATTTTAACGGATTGAACAATTTTGATTCCGAGAATATCCAGGGAGAGAACATAGACAATAAGTTTTCGCCAAATTTTGGAGTAGGTGTATACTATCATACCAATAAGTTTTATGCCGGTCTTTCGGCTCCTAATATGGTGGAAACGGAATATTTTGATAATTCCCAAAGGGATGCCAATTCAGTACAGTTCCTATCCAAGGAGAGAATGAATTTTTATCTGATAACCGGTTATGTCCTTGACCTTAATAATAATTTTAAGTTTAAACCTGCAGTTTTGACCAAAGTGGTGGGCGGGGCACCTTTACAAATAGATTTATCGGCCAGCTTTCTGTTCAATGACAAGTTCAGTTTTGGTGCTGCCTATAGATGGGATGCGGCATTGAGCGGTCTTGTGGGCTTTCAGCTGAGTGATCAGTTCATGATCGGTCTGGCATATGACAGGGAAACTACAGAGCTGGGAGGCACACAATTTAATGACGGCTCCTTTGAAGTGTTTTTAAGGTTTGAATTGGTTAAGTCGTTCCGAAGAATGGTATCTCCGCGCTTCTTTTAAAAAAAAATAAAATGATAAAAAGATTTTTTTTGCTGATGGTATTATTTTCTGTTGTGGGAAATGTTCTCGTTGCCCAGGATAGATTGATAAACAAGGCAGATGAAAAATATAGTGACTATTCCTTTAGTCCGGCCATTGATATCTATAAACGTGTATTGGACAAGGGATACACGTCGGCGGATTTGTTGATGAAGTTGGGAAATTCCTATTATTTTAATGCCGAGTACAAAGAGGCAGCGGAAATATACAAAAGACTTCTAAGTGAATACAAGGAGGGAGTTGGGCCGGAGTACTATTTTAGGTATGCCCAGACATTGAGGTCTTTGGGGGAATATGATTTGTCCAAGAATGTAATGGCGGAGTTTTCCCGGATAACGTCGGCAGACGTTAGGGCCAACCTTTATATTAGCGAAAGGGATTATTTGGCGGAAATAGAGAAAAATTCCGGGAGATATAATATTGGCAAATTTGCTTATAATTCCAGATATTCGGATTTTGCCCCCTCATTTTACGGAGAGGGATTATTGTTTTCTTCGGATAGGGATACCGGTAATTTGGCACGATATAGACATACCTGGAATTCCAAGGACTTCTTGGATCTATACAAGGTAAATGCCGACAGTGTTTCTGAAAACAAGGTGGTTAAATTTGGAGACGGAATAAATACCAGATACCACGAATCTACTTCGGTTTTTACCAAGGACGGTAATACCCTTTATTTTACCAGAAACAATCTCTTTGATGGTAAAACCGTAAAAGATGGGAAAGGGGTTGTACGGCTAAAAATTTTTAAGGCGGTAAAGGAAAACGGGATATGGGCCCATATTGAGGAACTTCCCTTTAATAGTGAATCCTATTCCGTAGCGCACCCAACACTTAGTCCGGACGAAAAAATATTATATTTTGCATCCGATATGCCCGGGTCTTATGGGGAGTCGGATATTTTTAAAGTAGCCATAAATAATGATGGTACCTATGGGACTCCAGTAAATTTGGGGAATATAATTAATACGGAAGCCAGGGAAACCTTCCCGTACGTAACCAGTGAGAATGTGCTTTATTTTTCGTCCGATGGCCATCCAGGATTGGGAGGATTGGACATATTTGCAACGAAAATTTCCAACAGTCAATATATAGGGACCGTTTTAAATGTTGGAAAACCGGTCAATAGCGGGTTGGATGATTTTACCTTCATTATAAACGAAGAAACCAGGAACGGCTATTTTGCTTCAAACCGGGAGAACGGAGTGGGCGATGACGATATTTATAGCTTTGTAGAGACCAGAAAATTGGAATTCGATTGTATTAAACCTATTACGGGTACCGTAAGGGACAAAATATCCAATGAGGTCTTGGTGGGGGCAACAGTAAAGGTCATTGATGAAAATAACGAGGAATTGGCATCGGTAATTACGGATTCAAATGGCGATTATAGTATTACCATAGACTGTAATAAAGGTAATTTTGTGAGGGCCACTATGCAAGGATATGTACCTTCCGAAGAATATCTTAATATATCCGATAGTAAACCGTTGATAGTTGATTTTTACTTGGAAAGGGATACCGTAACGGCCGGCTACGGGGACGATTTGGCCAAATTATTGCAGTTGAGTACCATTTATTTTGATTTTGACAGATATAAAGTTAGGCCCGATGCTGAAATAGAGATTCAAAAAGTAATTGCCGCAATGGAAAAGTATCCAAGCCTGAAACTTAAGGTTACTTCACATACGGACAGTCAGGGGGACGATTCCTATAATTTGTGGTTGTCCCAAAAAAGGGCGGAATCTACTGTTTCCTATATGATTTCCAAAGGAATTGACAGCAATAGGCTGAAGGGGGAAGGATTTGGGGAAACGAGATTGGTGAATAGGTGTAGTAATGGGGTAAAATGCAACAAGGATGAACATCAATTAAATCGCAGATCGGAATTTATTATATTGGAATGATATTATTATGTAACGATTGTTCAATGTAGCAATTGATCAATGTAACAATTAATTTGGAAATTTGGGGATTTGGAAATTGGTCAACGCACAATCTTTTGACCTTATAACCCTATTGCCTTTTAACTCCTATAACAATCGATCAAAACCTTGAACTCGGAACCTTGAACCAACATCCCTGCCAACTGCCACTGCCAACTTACTTTTAGGTTATATGCCTTAAGCCACACTAATCCAATCTTGAACTAGTGTTTTGTTAAGGATGCTATGTCACTAAATTTAGGTCTCTCCCGATAGCTATCGGGATCCGCTCGACCAGACAATCTATCGTTACTTTGAGCGTAGTCGAGAAGTCATTTCATGGTTAACTTAACACTGGGAACCTTGAACTTGGAACCTTGAACCAGTATTTCTGCCAACTGCCACTGCCCACTGAAGACTATTCCTTCAACTTTCAACTATAGGAAAAGCAGCTTTAAAAGGTTGCTTTTTTATGTAAGTACAGCGTATTTTCCGTTCTTATTGCTTAACAGACTTCATGATTAGCCGATTACGCAAAGATATGGTGCGGATTCACAACAATAATTTTAATAGGGAAGAACAAGGATTAATTTTGTAGGGAATGAATATTTTGGGTTATCCCAAATGAAAACACCCATAAATTGAGAAATTATCCATTGCACCATCCCATTGTCTGTAGAAAACTTCTGATCATTATTTTGTTGATGATCGGGAATGGATTAGCTGCACAGACCGAGATTATATGGAGTGAAAATTTTTCATATTCCAAT
>CBFGWQ010000248.1:0-4729 GCA_965652575.1 uncultured Arenibacter sp.
AAGCAATAAGCAATAAGCAATAAGCAATAAGCAATAAGCAATAAGCAATAAGCAAAAATAAAAAAATCGGTTCCCATAACCGATTTTTTTATGCCTTTGTCATTTCCGTTGGATACTGCCCCTAACCCATCAGGCATATACGTTAGTCTCCTCACACCCAACTTCAATACAATAACTCAACTTCTTTGCCAAATTATATAAATATTGGCCAAAAGTTATGTTTTATTCGATAATAGGCCTAAAAAAAAATGAACTACCTCGACGCAGGGCGTACGAGGTATTGGAGGCAAGACCGCTGCGCTACAAGAACCATGATACAAGACAAAATAATCCAATGCCGTGCATCGTGCGCTACACCCGAGGGTTACTGTGAAGAACGAATGGCAATTAACTTTTGATCTTAAGAAAAAAGGTCGTTCAACACCTTGGCCAAACGCAAACCTCCCTTTTGCAGTTGTTTCTCTACGGTAGCCCAGTATTTATAGCCATAGGCGTAGCCCAACTTTTCACCTACGGCTACCGAACCATATAGTTCATTGGCCAAATCCTGGGATTCCTCCACCCAATCATATATATTGCCCTGTTGAATATTCCTAATTTGAACCTTGGTCAATTCCGGTAAATTATTTGCCAATTCCGAATAGCTCATCCCGTAGTCATCTATCATATTGGAGTCCCATAGCCTATGGAGGTTGGTACCCCTACCAAACCATTGTATTTGGATATCATTGCCCCCTTTATCCTCCAACCTGCCCACATGCATGGGTTGGTGCAGGTCCCCTATTAAATGGACCAACATTTTTAAGTAAAATACCTTGTCCTCTTCCCTACTGTTCCGATCCTTAACAACTTCCAAGCACTTTTCAATCCCTATGATTATATCCCCCTCTTCGCTGGGGGCTATCTCTCCGTACTCCTTATCGGATGGATAATTTACATAATGCCAGGGACCAAATTTGGAAAAGCTCCGATCTGCCTTTATTTCATCAGCATAAATTGAAACCAAAGCCAGACTTTGTCCCTTTAAAAGTTTCTTTATGGCTCTTTTGGTTCTTCCCGATAAATGTTGCTCTGCCACTTCCCCAATGGTCCTGTGTCCGGTCTTGGACCATTCCATATCGTTGCCAATGCCTAGTTGAAAAATAAGAAGACATAGTATCGTAATTCCTTTCATCTGTTCAAATTTTATTGTTTTTTAAAAGTCAGACCTGCCTTTGCCGGCAGACAGGTGTAATTCACCATTGAACATCTCGTCCCGATAATTATCGGGAGGTATCAAGAATTGTCATGGCTCATTTCATAATTATTATGTGTTGCTTGCTATTAAAATATTAAACGTTTCAAAAAAACTGGCCAATATTTGAAAACAGGATAAAACCCGTTAAAAAATTCCATAGAAATTCAATGAATATACATACTGATGGAATTCAAAAATAATGAATTGAAGTATAAGTAATTGTTAAGAAGTCAATCCATTTGATTTTTTAATATAATCTTGCAGTTCTTAATTGTAAAAGAAGATGTTGAAGAATATAAAAAATCCCTTTTTGAGGATTGGAGTAATTTCTATACTTGTATTGGGGAGCTCTGTTCTTTTGTTAATACTGTTCATATATTTGGGTGCTTGGGGAAAACTTCCCGACAAGCAGGAGCTTTCGGATTATAAGTACCAAAGGGCTTCCGAGGTCTATTCGGCGGACAGTGTGCTTATTGGAAAGTATTTTCTGTTTGACAGGCAGCCCATACCATTTGATGCGGTACCCAAAAATCTGATCGAGGCCCTAGTGGCCATTGAGGATGAACGTTTTTACGATCATTCCGGTATAGATTACAAAAGCCTTGTCCGGGTGGCCCTCAAGACCATACTCATGCAGGACCAATCCGCAGGTGGTGGTAGCACCATTAGCCAACAACTTGCAAAAAATTTATATCCCAGGGAAAGATCCGGAAAATTTAATCTGGCCATTTCGAAATTTAAGGAAATGATAATAGCTTCCCGCCTAGAATCCATCTACTCCAAGAAAGAAATTCTAATGCTTTACCTGAATACCGTTTCCTTTGGCGACAATACTTTCGGAATAGAAAGTGCTTCCTTAAAATTCTTTAATAAACCGGCCAGGGAACTTGAGCTGCAAGAAAGCGCGACCCTAGTAGGCATGCTAAAGGCGACCTATGGCTACAACCCCCGTGTTTTTCCCAAAAACAGCCTAAACAGACGTAATTTGGTACTACAGTCCATGTATACCAATGACTTTATTTCACAAAAGGAAGCAGATAGCATCAAACAACTTCCCTTACAACTAGATTATAGGGACTACGATTACAATGAGGGCATAGCACCCTATTTCAGGGAAGAGGTACGAAAACAAATGCTGGGTTGGGCCAAGGCGCAAAAAGAAAAGGGACTGGATTACAATATATACACTTCCGGACTTAAAATATATACCACCTTAGATTCCAAGATGCAGGTATTGGCCGAAGAGGCCATGGAACAGCATATGAAAGCACTTCAAAACAGCTTTGAAAAAAGTTACGGCAAACGGGCGCCATGGATAAGGGACCAAAAACTCATTGATAAGGTTATACAACATTCGGCACCCTACAAAAAATGGAAGAACACAGGCCTCAACGAGAAGGCCATAATGGAC
Source organism: uncultured Arenibacter sp. (assembly GCA_965652575.1). Lineage (GTDB taxonomy): Bacteria > Bacteroidota > Bacteroidia > Flavobacteriales > Flavobacteriaceae > Arenibacter. The sequence continues at coordinate 2,649 of CBFGWQ010000248.1, forward strand.
TCGATGAACGTAAAAAAGGAAATGCGGTTAAGCGACTGGAACCAGGAGGAAATGCGTTCTGCCAGTACTATAGACAGTTTGTTGCACTATCTTAAATTCTTAAATACCGGCTCGCTATCCCTGGATCCCAAAACCGGGGCCGTAAAAACGTGGCTGGGAGGAATTAATTTTAAATACTTTAAGTACGATCATATTTCACAGAGCAAAAGGCAGGTCGGCTCTGCATTTAAACCCATTGTCTATACCGCTGCCCTTGAAAACGGCATATCTCCCTGTACCTATTTTTCTGCGCAGGAGGTGGCCTATGGGAATATGGAAGGCTGGTCTCCCAGTAATTCCGGAAATAAAGATGAGGCCTACCTAAATTACTCCATGGAAGAGGCCCTGAGCAATTCTGTCAATACCGTAGCCGTAAAGGTCTTGGAAAAGACGGGTATTCCCAATGTGATCGAACAGGCACAAAAAATGGGTATTAAAACCCCATTGCCCCCGTTACCCTCGTTGGCATTGGGCACGGCCGAGATCAAAATCAATGAACTGGCAGGTGCCTATGCCGGTTTTCTGAACAACGGTAGATCCGTTACCCCCTATTTGATCCACAGTATTACCAACGAAAAGGATTCTATTATTGAGACCTTTAAGCCGGAAATAGCAGAAGACAGGGCTTTTTCCGAAGAAACAGGCCAAATCATGCTAGAAATGATGAAGGCAACCGTAAACAATGGTACCGCCGCGCGTATTCGTTCTACCTATAGTATTAAAAATGATATTGCCGGAAAAACAGGTACCACACAGAACAACAAGGATGCCTGGTTTGTTGCCCTGACCCCAAAGCTACTCAATATTACATGGGTAGGATTGGACAACCATGAAATTGGCTTTAGCAGTACCAGTTTAGGACAAGGGGCCAATGCGGCTTTGCCCATTTTTGCACTGTGGATACAAAAACTAAATGCGGATAAATCCTTTGACCATATCACCAAGGCCAAATTTCCCACTCCAAGCCCGGTCGTGAGGAACCAACTGGATTGCGATCCGGTAAAAAGGGATGGATTTTTTAAAAGGTTGTTCAAGAACCCCAAAAAGAAAAAAACAAAAGATTTTAAAACTGCCAACCCATAGCCCTAAAATTCCATTTTTTTATCATGGATTTGTTTTTGAATATTATTTTTATATATCTTTATGATATCATTTTAATATCAAATTAAACTATATAACCATGACTCAAGAAAAAAACATTACTCCCGCCAATGGCTATTTTATGCTTCTAATTCTAATTGGATTAATCATTGGAGCCATTATAACCGCATCGAACGGTCTGATCGGTATTGCATTCCCACTAATAATAGCATCCATTGTTTCCGTTCGCGGATTTGTTTTGGTAAACCCCAATGGATCAAGGATACTATTATTGTTTGGCAAATATATTGGCACTATAAAGAAAAACGGGCTATTTTGGGTAAATCCCCTGTACTCCAAAAAGAAAATTTCGCTACGTGCCAGCAACTTCGACAGTGAGCGATTGAAGGTCAACGACAAACTGGGAAATCCGATCATGATCAGTACCATATTGGTATGGAGGGTAACCGATACCTATAAGGCTGCCTTTGAAGTGGACGACTATAAGAATTTTGTACGGGTACAGACCGATGCCGCCGTACGCAAATTGGCCAGTATGTATCCCTATGACAATTTTGCCGATGAGGGGCATACCGAGGACATTACCTTAAGGTCCAGTGTTAATGAAGTAAGTGAAGCCTTGGAAAAAGAGGTACAGGAAAGATTGGCCATGGCTGGAATAGAAGTATTGGAAGCCAGGATCGGTTATTTGGCCTATGCCCAGGAAATTGCAAATGCGATGCTAAAAAGACAACAGGCCACGGCCATTGTGGCTGCACGCCATAAAATAGTGGAAGGTGCCGTAAGTATGGTAGAAATGGCCTTGGATCAATTGGGAAAAAAAGGAATAATCGATTTGGACGAGGAACGAAAAGCGGCCATGGTAAGCAACCTCATGGTGGTTCTTTGTTCGGACAAGGATGCATCGCCCATTGTAAACGCCGGAACATTGAACCATTGAC
>CBFGWQ010000249.1:0-4710 GCA_965652575.1 uncultured Arenibacter sp.
TATTTACTTCCAAAGAACTGCAGGTGGTACAGGATGCCGATCGATTGGATGCCATTGGTGCCCTTGGAATTGCCCGGGCCTTCAACTACGGCGGGTACAGGAACAGGGAACTTTATAACCCGGAAATTGCCCCCAACCTACAAATGACCAAGGAGGAGTACAAAGCATCAAAGGCACCTACCATAAATCATTTTTATGAAAAATTACTGCTCCTAAAAGACAAAATGAATACGGAATCCGGCAAGGTACTAGCTAAAAAAAGGCACGAATTTATGTTGGAGTATTTGGAACAATTTTATAGGGAATGGAACGGTAATGCCTGACATCCAATTTAAATACTCTTCAGTATAATTTAAACTTATTTTCAATACTTCCTCCAAGATTACTTAGTACATGACATAAGCATCCGAAACTTTAGAAAATAGACCGTTGCACTGCAAGAATATAGAAAATAAATTCCTGAAAATCAGAACTCCAGGCATTCCTCTTTTGTTGCGTCATCTTTTTTTTCGAATTTATCTTTTTTGCAAAAAGTTCGGTTTTATTAAAGGAACGAAACGTTAGTCGATTGAAAATCAACAGAGTCTGTGTTCTTGGTTCTAAAAGCGAAGCGGTCTTTTGTCAAACTTTCGGATAGTTGTGAGTACATAACAAAATTTAATTCCCTAAAATTCTGCTCAACTTTTGCCCCTCCCGATAGGGACTATCGGAAAGGGATTTTTTGTAAACTTGTTCCCTCATCCCTCCGTCCCGCCCATGGCGGGACACCTCCCTTTGAAAAAGGGAGGAGCTTTTTTTCAGCTCCCCTCTTTACCAAAGAGGGGTGACCAACTTGTTGGACGGGGAGATTCTGTTTCCCCATATAACTTTATGCTATATCCAAAAGGCATTAACCTGATTCCTCCTTCCGCTATCGGGACTAAAACAACCTTATTAAGACGATTTTTCTCATGTACTAAACCAAAATTATTAAAACCAGGTGTTAAAATAACTTCAACTGACCTCCCTTATAAATTTCGTACAGCTCCGTATTGAGTTTCGGGAAAGCTTTGTCCTTAAAATACTTTTGTCGCGCCAAATGGGCCACATCCCTAATTTGTTGGGCTATTTTGCCCTCACCTATGTGACGGGTACCAAAGCGACTATCGTTTAGGGTACCTCCATGACAGGCCTTTATCTGCTGCAATACTTTATTGGCCCTGTCGGGCAGGGCCTTTCTTATCCAATCCTCAAATATTTGTCCTATGGCACCATTAAGCCTAACCACGGTAAACCCAAAGGAAAGTGCCCCGGCCTGGGATACGGCTTTGGCGAGATTAAGTATTTCATGACTGTTTATCCCCGGTATAATAGGGGCCAACATTGCATTTACCGGAATATGGTTTTCGGACAATTTGTGAATGGTCTCCAATCGCTTTTTAATGGTGGCCGTCCTAGGTTCCAGGATACGCCGGGTTTCTTCGCGCAAAGAGGTTACAGAAATATTCACCACTATCAAATTCTCCCGTGCCAATTGGACAAGGATATCCAAATCCCTTAGAACCAATGCATTTTTGGTAATTATCCCCACTGGATGGCGGTATTTTAAAAACACTTCCAGGCATGCCCTGGTAATCTTAAATTGATGTTCTGCCGGTTGGTAACAGTCCGTATTCCCGGATAGGACAATGGTAGCGGCCTTCCAACTTCGGCTTTTCAATTTAGCTTCCAATAAGGCCGCAGCGTCCTTTTTGACCAGGATCTTGCGTTCAAAATCGAGTCCGGCACTATAGCCCCAATATTCATGGGAATTTCTGGCGTAACAATAAATACATCCATGTTCGCAACCCTGATAAGGATTCATGGAATAACCCATGCCCACATCGGGACTGTCCACCTTATTTACAATGGTCTTTGGAAAAATGGGAAGATACTGTGTCTTGTTCCGATCCGATAATTCCCCTTCCAGGCGACAGAATTCTAGGAAATCGTCCCTCAATTCATTCGAAAATTCGGAAAATCTATTATTCGTATTTTTTTGGGCACCACGGCCCTTAATATATTCTTGTTCTTTCAAAATATAGGATTTAATCCAAAAATATGGACTATTTCCAATATTTTTCAATCTTCAACTGTTAATTAACAGCCCTATCTTTGAATATTGGGATTAGTTTCTATAAACTTCAGGTATCCACAATTGGCAGTGGCATATCCACAGTTACAAAAAATGGATCTCATGATTTCCCAATGTCGAATACCTATAACCTATTGCTTAGGGTTTAGGGCTTACTGCCTACTCATCATCCGGTCCTTGCGCGCGCAGGTATGTAATATAATTTCATTGCATATTGGTTTAGTTATTGGAGCTTGTAATTTCTACTCTTACCAATTGCTTTTTGGATCCCCTTTTGGCATAAAACAGCATATTGCTATTTTCCTTATCAATCAATGGCATGGAAACCATTAAGGGAAGTCGCGCTTCGTGGTCATCTATTACCTTTTCATAACTTATCTTCCCCTCCTTGTCCAACTGGATCATAAATACATTTCTGTTACGGCTAAGGCCCTGTTTAAAAACCAGCCTCTCCCCACTTAACAATTGTGGATTTTCCGCTGCCGTGCTGATCAAATAATACGTATTGTCACCACTGGCACAGGAACTATATGAGGCATATGCCCCGTCTCCCTGGGTCACCTCCGACTTGTTAATATTTCTTGCCCAAATGATATCGCCTTCCGAATTTAATTTGGCGCTGACAATATCATTGTAATGAAACCTTTCGATCTTCACCCTGGAACCGGTTGGGTCCTGCTGCACACTGGAAGTAACAAAGTATTCCTCCGCATTAAAAAGAATGGAATTATCCTTGGTAACACTTACGTCCTTAAAAATTAAATTTTTAATTTCCGTATCCTCTTCCCTACCAAACTTATCGGCCATAAACTGTTGGGAAAACGCATTGTATTTCTTTGCCTTTATACCCAGGGAGTTCCTGTCCAGTTCAAAATAGGCCAGACCATTATACCTGTTGTCCTTTCTGTCCGCATAAAAACCAATGCAGATCAATTTATCATTTAGGATGATGGGCTTTAAGGCCTCGGAAAATTTACCGGGGTCGTCAAAAGTCTGTGTACGGGCACCGTCCCTGGCCACCTTTAACAATTCGTATTGAAATCTGCGTTCCGTGGCCGCGAAACGCTTCTTTTTATAATAGGCTTTCCCTACCAGATATACCTGGTCCAAATCTTTTGAAGTGGCCATATTTTCAAAGGCATAGTTCTTTTCCTCTATTTCCGCAGAAAAATCATATTCCATGAGTTTCTTCAGGCTACTGTTAAAGACATATATAAGATGTTTTTCCTCCTTCCCTTTCTTAAAGTGGGTACTGATAGCAAAAGCGGACTTGTCCTCATTGAGAAAGGTCGTAGTAGTAAAACCTGATGAAAAATTCCTCTTGTAGTAATTATGGTCCAAAGGCTCGTTTACCTGTTGTGAGGGTATGGAAAGTATGGTTTCCCGAGTAAAATTAAAATTGTCCAATGGACTTCTATGTACCACATAATCATAGGAACCCTTGCCAAGGTTATAATCCAGGAACAAGATATTAAGTTGTCCGTTCTTAATAAATGTATTTACAAAATCGAGGTCCTTTAGCTTGTAATTATATTCCCCTACCAGCTGCAGTTCCTTATTATAATGTTCAATATAATATCCTTTGGGCTTCAGTATGATACCGGTATAATAGGAACGCACCAATATGGAACCTCCCATTCCATCATCCAAAATTTCCAGAAGGTTGGAATACTTATACCTATCGTTATATTTTTCGCCAAAACTATATTCAACAGGCAGTTGCTGTGCCTGAGACAGGAAAAAAAAGCACAACATAAAACATGGCAACACAAATTTTCTTCCAATATCCATAACAAATAATTTAAGGGATTTTTCTAAGTACCCGGAAAATTGGCCTTTCTCTTTTCCAAGAAAGCTGTGGTTCCCTCCTTAAAATCGGAAGTGCCAAAACAACTGCCAAAAGCCTCTATTTCCGCTTTAAACCCGTTAACATTATTGTTAAAACCAGCATTTATGGCTTTTATTGCATAACTAATGGCTACAGGCGAATTATTCGATATCTTGCCTGCAAATTTCATACATAGGTCCATGAGATGTTCCTGCTCTACCACATAGTTGACCAAGCCAAACTCCAGGGCTTTGGCAGCATCGATCATACCAGCTGTTAAGATCATTTCCATGGCCCTGCCCCTCCCTATAAGTTGTGGTAGTCGCTGTGTTCCCCCATAACCCGGTATAACGCCCAGGGAAACTTCGGGAAGGCCCATCCTGGCATTATGGCTGGCCACCCTGAAATGACAGGCCATAGCCAATTCCAGGCCACCTCCCAGGGCAAATCCGTTTACAGCGGCTATGACCGGCGTGGATAGGTTTTCTACAAAATCGAACAATTTTTTTTGACCCTTCGCTGCCAATTTTCCACCTTCCTTCTCCGAGAAATGGGCAAACTCGGAAATATCGGCCCCTGCTACAAACGCCTTCTCGCCACTTCCCGTTAAAATAATCACCTTTACATTTTTATCTTTCCCCAAATCATTAAATGCATGGTGCAGTTCTTCAATGGTGGCCCTATTGAGCGCATTTAATTTGGTAGGCCTATTTATGGTGATAATGGCCACCTCCCTGTCTGTAGTAATAAGTAAGTTTTTAAATTTCAT
>CBFGWQ010000250.1:0-4655 GCA_965652575.1 uncultured Arenibacter sp.
GATTCCTGCCTGCGCAGGAATGACATTCTATTTAAATTCCATTACATAATTGGGTTTGGACACCTTAACATTCCATAACAAAGGTTTAATATGGCTTTAACGGTATTCCAATGATTGTTTTATTAAGTTGATCATGAACCTTAAAACGTAATAAAATGGGAATTATAAATGATAAGAGAAAGTTTAAAAGAAAAGTGGAACAATCCAATCCAACCAATCCTACCGGGAATACCAATGTGGATACCAATACATTCGACATTGAAAAAGACACCATAAAAGATCAACAGAACAAGCATTAAGCTATTCAAGTGGAATACTTTTAAAAAAATTCCTGATACTGCAAGACCCTGAAATCGATCGTATTGAATTCAGGGTCTTTATTTTTCATCATTTTGTACTTCTCCAAGCTCCCAACGGCCCTGTTGGCGGCTCCGGAAGGTGCGGTCAGGGATACCGTTTTAATTATTCGTTGTCTATTAAGGTTCCTCTGTTCCATTGTACTCCGTGAAACATCCAAATTGATAGCTGGAAGAACGAACCGATGTACACGGGGCACCCGATTGGAAACCGATTCCAGGCCAATTCCATGTTCCTTAAGGTGTTTTCTAAATAAAAACTCTGGACCATTTTTACTATTCCCTCCTGTAAAAAGTAAGGTATCCACTTTGGGACACTGTTTTAAATACCCCAACATGTCCCTCAATACAATATTTTCCATGCCAAGATCCGAAGCATCTATCTTGGAACGTTCCGCACTTTGAACAATATCACATATCCCTATTCTTTGCTCCCTTAAAAAATCCATGCGCTGCCGAATGGCTCTTTCAGTGGTTTCAAAATCTAAATCGAGTCCGAAAATGCGATCCAAAATAGGCCACAATTGACCATCCCGGCTACCGTAACAAAAATTTACATCTCCCTCTTTTAAGTCCCCCGTGGTAAACCTTGGGGGCGGCAGGGTCCCTACGATCAGCTTGGTGGCTTCCTCGAACAAAAAAGGTTCATAAGGATGGGTATGCAGGAACATATTGGAAGACTTCATTTATTTTACGGGCTTTGGGCCCATAAAGATAAAGGGACTAAACATAAAGTTACAGGAAAATATCCAAATATCCGGGGATTTCCTATAACTGGAATATTAAACAAACTTTGATAACTACTTTAATACCAACACCAAATCATCCGAATTCACTAGGGATCCCCCGTTTAGCTGTACCCTATCTACAATGCCCTCTTCCGTGGCGGTAACGGTCGTTTCCATTTTCATGGCCTCGATAACAAATAAGGGCTGGTTCTTCTTCACCTCTTGGTTCTTCTTCACCAAAACACTGGACAACAACCCCTGCAACGGGGCACCTATCTGTTTCGGGTCCGCAGTATCCACTTTAACATTTTCGACCTTGTCCACCTTAACGGATCTATCCTTAATGATTACGTTTCGCAATTGGCCGTTTACCTTAAAGTAAATGCTTACATTTCCTGCTTCATCGGGTTCTCCCTTGAGCATAAGGGAAACCAATATGTTTTTGCCCCTGTCCAATTCCACGATGATCTCTTCCCCAATTTCCATCCCATAAAAGAAATTCTTGGTGGGAATGTTCATAACGTTGCCATATTTAACATGGTGGTTATAGGCGTCCGTGAAAACCTTTGGATATAGCTTATAGGAAAGGAAATCGGTTATAAGAAGCTCACGTCCCATTCCTGAACTGAATTTTCTTTTGAAAGCAGTAAATTCCCTATCAAAATCGATAGGTTCCAAATGTGCATTGGGCCTATCGGTAAATGGTTTTTCATCTTTCAGTACAATCTTCTGCAGCTTGGCGGGGAAACCACCAACAGGTTGCCCCAAATCCCCTTTAAAGAACCCTATTACGGATTGGGGAAAGGAAATACTTTCACCTCTTTCAAGGACATCCTCTACCGTAAGTCCGTTACTGATCATATATTGTGCCATATCCCCGACCACTTTGGAACTGGGGGTAACCTTTACAATATCCCCAAAAAGTTTATTTACTTCGCCGTACATTTTGGTAACCTCCGGAAATTTATTCTCCAATCCCAAGGCTATGGCCTGCCCCTTTAGGTTGGAATACTGTCCGCCCGGTATTTCATGACGGTACACCTCCCCGGTACCCGACTTTAATCCGGACTCAAAGGTATAGTAGTAATTGCGGACGGTTTCCCAATAATTGGAATATTCGGCCAATTTTTCGGTATTTAAAATATTCTGGCGCTCATTAAAGCGCAACATTTCTACCACCGAATTGAAATTGGGTTGGGAGGTAAGTCCGGACAAGCCTCCCAAGGCAACATCCACCACGTCCACTCCGGCCTCTATCGCCTTTAAATACATGGCAGATTGGGTAGAAGCGGTATCGTGGGTATGTAGATGTACAGGAATATTGATTTCCGATTTTAAGGCAGAAATCAATTCATAGGCGGCATAGGGCTTTAACAAACCTGCCATATCCTTAACTCCCAAAATATGTGCGCCCGCATTCTCTATGTCCTTGGCCAATTGCACATAATATTTTAGGTCGTACTTTGTTTTGGAAGGATCCAATATGTCCCCTGTATAGCAAATGGAACCTTCGGCCAGGCCATTGGTCTTGGTACGTACGTATTCAATGCACGGAGCAAGGGATTTCATCCAGTTGAGCGAATCGAATATCCGAAATACATCCACTCCGGATGTATAGGATTCCTCAACAAACCGTTCTATCAAATTATCGGGATAAGCGGTATAACCAACACCGTTGGAGCCCCTTATCAACATCTGCAATAGGATATTGGGCATCGCTTTGCGCAATAGCTCCAAACGCTCCCATGGGTTTTCCTGTAAAAACCGAAGGCAGACATCAAAGGTGGCCCCTCCCCAGACCTCCATACTAAAAACTTCCGGATGGTTTTTGGCATAGCCCTCGGCCACTTTCAACATATCCACCGTTCGCATGCGCGTGGCCAACAGACTTTGATGGGCGTCGCGCATGGTCGTATCCGTAAAATGTACCTTTTTCTCATTTAAAAGCCACTGCGCAAACTGCTCCGGACCCAATTCCGTAAGCAGATCCTTTGTACCTTTTGGGTAGGCTTCAAGTTTGGGGAATGAAGGGACTTTTGGTTTGGAAAAAATATGGTCCCTATCCAATTTCTTTACATCGGGATTCCCGTTCACAATAACTTCCCCCAAAAACTCGACCAATTTATTGGCACGGTTCCTGGGTTCCACGAACTGGAACAGTTCGGGTTCGTTCTTAATAAAATTTACGGTAACCTTACCTTCCCTGAAAGTAGGATGCTTTAAGATGTTGTCCAGAAAGGCCATATTGGTCTTAACGCCCCGGATACGGAATTCTGCCAATGCCCTGCGCATTTTTCTGCACGATCCGTCCAAAGTCCTGCTGATAGCGGATACCTTGACCAGCATGGAATCAAAAAATGGCGAAATGGCCACCCCCTGATAAATACTTCCGGCATCCAATCTAATACCCAATCCGGAGGCACTCCTATAGGTAGTAACTACCCCATAATCGGGCTTAAAATCGTTTCCTGGATCCTCGGTGGTTATCCTACATTGCAGCGCATAGCCCGTAACTACTACCGAGGCCTGGTCCTGAATCTTAATTTGTTTGTCGGAAAGTTTATACCCTCCCGCTATAAACAATTGCGCCTTGACCAGATCTATGTTGGTGATCATTTCTGTTACTGTATGCTCTACCTGGATCCTAGGGTTTACTTCAATAAAATAAATACTGCCGTCATCATCTACCAAAAATTCTACCGTTCCAATATTGTTATAGTCCACGGCCCGGCAAATGTCTATGGCATACTTGTACAGGTCGTCCTTTGTTTCCTGTGGCAGACCAATGGAAGGAGCAAACTCTATCACCTTCTGGTAGCGCCTTTGTACGGAACAATCGCGTTCAAATAAGTGTACTATATTGCCATGGGTATCCGCAACGATCTGAATTTCTATATGTTTGGGATTTTCCACGAATTTTTCCAAAAAAACCGTATCGTCCCCAAATGCGTTAAGCGATTCCCTTCTTGCCTCAGGAAATCCTTTTTTAAGCTCCTCCTCCGTACGGATCACCCTCATACCACGACCACCGCCTCCCGAAGCCGCTTTGAGCATTAAGGGGTAACCGATGTCCTTGGCTTCGGCAAGGGCAATATCTATATCGGTCAGGTCCTTATCACTACTTCTTATAATAGGTACATTATTGGCTACCGCAACCTCCTTTGCCGTAATCTTATCGCCTAGAGCCTTAAGGACAGATACTTTTGGCCCAACGAAAATAATTCCGTTGTCGGCGCATTTTTGGGCAAATTTGGCATTCTCGGACAGGAAACCATATCCTGGATGTATGGCGTCCACGTTATTGTCCTTGGCAACCTTGATAAGGGCATCCATATCCAAATAGGGTTTTAAGGGATCATTGTCCTCCCCTATCTGATAACTTTCATCGGCCTTGTAGCGGTGCAGGGAATAGCGGTCTTCATAAGTATATACCCCTACTGTCTTAATACCTATTTCTACACAAGCCCTAAATATACGAATGGCGATCTCGCCCCTATTTGCTACTAATACCTTTTTTATTCTCAACCTATTAGTTTTCTGGAATTACCCAATTTAACATAATTTTATAATT
>CBFGWQ010000251.1:0-4632 GCA_965652575.1 uncultured Arenibacter sp.
TTCACTGCCTTATCCGTGGAAACAAAAATAAACTTGTCCACATTATTGTCCAGCGAAAGATCTACAATGACTTTTGTTCCTGCCACATTGATCTTTATGGCCTCATAGGAATTGTACTCCATGAGCGGCACATGTTTATAAGCGGCAGCATGGAACACCATATTGGGCTTATATTCCTGAAAGAGAGCGGACATCCTGTTCTTGTCCCGAATATCCCCCACAATGGGAATAAAATTATGGAACCCGTTCTGTTTTAACTCTTGCTGCAGGTCGTACAATGCAGATTCTGCCTGATCAATAACAATTAAAGATTTATATTCACAGTTGGCAATCTGTCGTACCAATTCACTGCCAATGGAACCTGCCCCCCCGGTAACAAAAACCACCTTATTCCTAAGCTCATTAGCTATTCGCTTATTCTTGATATTGATAGGCACCCTATCCAAAAGGTCCTCGATCTGTACCTGCTTGATCTGGGAAAGCTTAAGCTCCCCATTGATCCAATCCTCTATAGGCGGAACAATTTTTACCTGCACCGGGAAATCCATTAATTCTTCCACCAAGGCCCTAAGTTTATTCTGATCTATATTCTGTATGGAAAAAATAATCTCGGATATATCATTACTTTTTATAAAATAGTCTGTAAGTACTTCCGGACCATAAACCCTTACCCCATTGATATTTTTTCCCACCTTTTCATTGTCCCTGTCAATATAGCCCACTACCTTGGAAATACTTCCGGTATGGCTGGTCAAGGCATTTTGTGTAAGGATCCCAGATTCCCCGGCACCATAGATAAGTACGTTTTTGGTAATCTTAAATTGCTTGATAAAATTATAATAGGCCGTTTTAAATACATATCGCGATGCCGTTAGGGCTATAAAATTCAATAAACTGTGGATAATAATAATGGATAGGGGTACCGTAAAACCCTCCATAATATCCATCTCCCGGTTAAGGATAACCATAAAAATGGTAATGATACTGGAGAGACAAATGGCATTGAAGATATTGTATACGTCCCGTACCCCGGTATGTCTCACTACCCCTTTATAGGATCCGGTAATTAAAAAAGATATGGCTCCAATAACAATTACGACAGGTAGCTGTAATAGCAATTTATCACTATCAAAATTCAGGGTAAGATTAAACCGGATCAGATAGGAAAATACAAAGGTTATGGATACCAACATTAGATCGATCATAAGAACGATCCATTTGGAAGTGTATTTTTGAGCCCTATTGGTTAAGTAATGTTGTATCATTTGGTCATTATTTTAAAAATTACCTCTATTACGCGTTCCAAATCCCCAATTTCCAGATTGGAACCACTGGGGAGACATAGCCCTCTTTCGAACAACTCTTCGGAAGTACCGTCTACATAATTATCGCAATTTTCAAATACAGGCTGTAAGTGCATTGGCTTCCATAAAGGTCGGGATTCTATATCAACTTCCTGCAACGACAATCGAATTTCTTCTTTAATTTGTACGGATGGTGTCAAAATGCACGTAAGCCACCTATTGGAATACATTTCCGGCATTTCCTCCAAGAATTCAATCCCGGAAATATGTCCCAATTTTTGCTTATAATATTCAAAATTAGATCTTCTGGCCATCACTCGCTCGTCCAGCACTTCCATCTGCCCTCTTCCAATACCCGCCAGCACATTGCTCATTCTATAATTATACCCCACTTCGGAATGTTGGTAATGGGGGGCATTATCCCTGGCCTGGGTTGCCAAAAAAACGGCTTTTTCCTTATATTCCTTATTCTTCGTAATCAGGGCACCGCCCCCAGATGTAGTGATTATTTTATTCCCATTAAAGGACAATACACCAATATCTCCAAAGCCGCCACATTTCACCCCTTCATAGGTGCTCCCCAAGGCTTCTGCACTATCTTCCAGCACAGGAATGCCATAGTGTTCGGCAATCGCCTTCACCTCATTTACCTTATAGGGCATCCCGTAAAGATGCACTGCAATAATTGCCTTTGGCTTTTTTCCTTTGGCCATCCTGTCTTCTATCGCTTTCTTTAACAAAACAGGCGAAATATTCCAGGTATCCTTCTCACTATCAACAAATATCGGCTTGGCTCCCAAATAACAAATTGGATTGGCGGAAGCGGAAAAGGTAAAGCTTTGACATAGCACCTCATCTCCCTTGGACACCCCTAGCAACACCAGACCTAGGTGAATTGCTGCCGTACCCGAACTAAGGGCGGCAACATGCACCTCGTTGTCCAAATAACTTTGAATACTGGCTTCGAAGCCATTTACATTGGGTCCCAATGGGGCCACCCAATTAGTATCAAAAGCCTCGTTTACGTAATACTGTTCCTTCTGCCCCATGTGCGGAGAGGAAAGCCAAATTTTTGAAGTAGTAATGGTCATTCAATTTAGGGTTTATTAAAATCTCTGCAACAAAAATAGACATACTTTTCGGCAATAGATCATTATGGCTTTTAATTTCGTTTAAGACTAAAAAATATCGTTTAACTACCTTAAGTGTACCGTTCAACGTTACTATTGGTTTCTACCACGAACAAATAAATGATTATATAATTACCGTGTTGGCAGGAGGACCGTGTTGGGGAAGCTCCTATAATTATGTTACAAAAGGCCCGTAAATATAAATGCCTCCCCGAAATTATCCTAAACCAATATCACAACTTATGGCCCATGGGCATCTTCAGAAGAAATGGCACATGATTATGGCATGGGCACAACTATGAAGCTATCTATAGAAAAATTTGACACCATTGCTTTAACGGTAGTCCACAAAAGTTTTTAAATCTGGATTTAAAAAGTATATTAAAGCCACATCGTATTCTTTATTTGGATTTTTTAAAGGAGATATTGAAGATTAAGGCTGACAAAAGTTTAGAAACATTGCAATGGTTCTCTTAACAAAATAAGCTAAATTCGCAGTTTCAGACAAAATGAAACGGTTTAAACTTTTTGGATTGAAGCGAAAATTAGCAATTTTGTGCCCCATTGAATACTTTTTTAAGATGCATAGCAGGGCTACGGAAGGAAAAAACATCATCATCAAGACTATATAAATATAATATGTACAAATTATTTTTTAAGCGGAGCATCGATCTGATGCTATCTCTAGTAGGTTTTTTGATCCTTACACCTATAACGGCAATAGTATTTGTTGCCCTCCTATTCATAAATAAGGGAAAACCTATATTCCTGCAACAACGTCCGGGCAAGAACGAAAAAATTTTTTCCATTATTAAGTTTAAGACCATGGGAGATGGGAAGGATGCCAATGGGGATCTACTGCCCGATGAGGAAAGAATAACCAGATTCGGTACTTTTTTAAGAAAAACATCCTTGGATGAAATACCGCAATTGATCAATATCATCAAAGGGGATATGAGCCTGATAGGCCCAAGGCCTTTAAAAGTAAGCTACTTGCCCTACTACACCACAAAAGAAAGTATACGCCATAGTGTAAGGCCCGGTATTACGGGATTGGCCCAAATTTCGGGAAGAAGTTTATTGGAATGGGACGAACGCCTCCAAAAAGATATTGAATATGTAGAGAACCTTTCTTTTGGGCTGGATTGTAAAATATTGGTCCAAACATTTTTAAAGGTCGTTACGGCCAAGGACGTGGCCTTGGATTCGGAATCGGGAATAATCGATTTTGATGCCTTCCGTAAAGGGAGTTAATAAGGTTATGGAGTGATCAAATTATGACCGAAGAGTTATGGAGACTGCATAACAACATCCCACTCATCCCTTCAAAGGGGGAAATCATCCCACCGGCCAATTGACAATTCCCCCAAAGTGGCAAGATTATTAGTGTATACGTTAAGTACCTTTCCCAAGCAGGAAAAAGTAGTTTCGCCTCAGTGTCCTGTGCTGCGCAGTCGAAGCAAAGACGGAAGGGGCCATCGAAAAGTTTTTTATCGTCTTTTGCCAAGCGTTTATTAATAATTACCACTGCATACTGAAAACTGTTCACTGACACCTGCTTACTGCAAACTACCCACTCCACACCTTCCTTCAGTTTTTTAAAATTGGCAATATTTCTTAAAAAAAGAGGTAGTTCATCGAAAAAAAGGATACCGGACATCCAAAGGTAAAAGCTAACCGTAACATCTAACAATATACCAAAAACATGCAGTTCATCGAAAATAGCGCATCTTTTGCCGATGATGTTGGAAAATTAAATAATATTGTTAAACCCAAATGACTATCATTTAAAGTTAAAGTCTTAATCTTATGAAATTTCACCCCTCGAATCTCATTAAAACCAGCTTATGCTGTCTTGCCCTCTTGTTAATTACGTCCTGCAACAAAGATTCCGATCTTTTGGCGGAATATGTTGTGGAAAACCCTAAAGCTTTGTTGGTCAACGATCTTGTGGTTACTTTGGCCAATAACCCGATTACAATAGAACCTTTAAAAAACGACTCCTTTGAAGATCCTGATAAAGTAACCATTGTAGAGATTACCCCTCCCACCATGGGAACAGCGGTTATAAATGAGGACAACACCGTAACCTATACTCCGGATACCGATAAAACAGGTACCGATGAATTCGACTATTCCACTTCGGTTACCAATCCGGACAATACCGTTACCCAAGAAACAGGATCGGTAACCGTAAC
>CBFGWQ010000252.1:0-4594 GCA_965652575.1 uncultured Arenibacter sp.
TTACTTTTAACAGGATGCAAATCCAAGGTAGAAAAAGAGGTCGCCCCTGTAGAAAATTCCAAAAAGCCCAATATTGTATTTATTTATATGGACGATCTGGGTTATGGGGATATGAGCGCCTATGGTGCCACGGAGATCAGTACCCCAAATATGGATGCCCTGGCCAATGGCGGAGTGCGGTTTACCAACGGTTATGCCACTTCTGCTACCTGTACCCCCAGTAGATATGCCATCCTTACGGGACGCTATCCGTGGCGTAATAAGGATGCCAAGATATTACCGGGAACGGCTCCTTTGATTATAGATACTACACAAATGACGGTCCCCAAAATGTTGCAAGGACAAGGATATGCCACCGGAATAGTGGGCAAATGGCATTTGGGACTGGGAAGCGGGATGGTCAATTGGAACGAACGGATATCCCCCGGTCCCAATGAGGTTGGTTTTGATTATTCCTATATTCTTGCTGCAACCCAGGATAGGGTACCAACGGTCTATATTGCCGATGGCCATGTGGACGGGTTGGATCCCAATGATCCCATAGAAGTTAGTTATAAGGAGAATTTTGAGGGCGAGCCAACAGGTTTGGACAATCCGGAACTTACCACTATGAAATGGCACCACGGACACAATAACAGCATTGTGAACGGAGTGCCCAGAATAGGATTTATGAAGGGCGGGGAGGCCGCCAAATGGAGCGATGTGGACATGGCGGACCATTTTCTGGCAAGGGCCCAACAATATGTAAAAGAGCATAAGGATGAACCATTTTTTCTTTATTATGCACTACAACAGCCCCATGTGCCACGTACCCCACATCCGCGTTTCGCAGGAAAATCCGGTATGGGCCCGAGGGGGGATGTAATTTTGGAGGCGGACTGGGTTATAGGCGAGTTTATGAAGACCTTGGAGAACGAAGGAATACTTGAAAATACACTTATAGTCTTTTCCAGTGACAACGGACCTGTGGTCAATGACGGCTATTATGATGATGCCGTTGAAAAATTGGGAAGCCATACCCCTTCCGGTCCCTTGCGCGGAGGGAAATATAGTCTGTTCGAAGCGGGGACAAAAGTTCCTTTTATCACGTATTGGAAAGGAACCATTGCCCCTGGTATATCCAATGCCTTGGTATGTCAGGTAGACCTGTTCACTTCATTGGCCACCTTGGTAGGAAGTAATGAAACAGGCGAGGATAGTGAAAACCTTTTGAATGAATTTTTGGGCAGATCCAATAAGGGTAGGGACCAATTGGTATTGGAAGCTACCTCAAGAACAGCTTTTAGAAAAGGAAATTGGGCCATGATACCACCCTATAAGGGTCCTGCAATTATTAAGACGGTCAATATAGAAATTGGAAATTCGGAAGAGTATCAGCTTTACGATTTGGAAAAGGACCCGGGCCAGAAGGAGAATTTGGCCCAATCCAATCCGGCAAAACTTCAGGAATTGGTTGCCGATTTTGAAAAGATTAGAGGTATTGGTACAGGGGAAATCGAGGATTTGGAATTGAAATAGTTTTTCTCTACGGTTAGGAAGTAATAAAAAATAGGATCAAAAATGTTTTACGAATGAATGTGTTGCGTTCAGAATGATATTATATGCACTTTAAAATCAAATAAATCCGATGAAATTAAGGCAATTCGTTTTTGGTATTACCATTATGGGGTGTTTGCTTCATGGCTGTGCAGATAAGAAAGAAAAAGCTCTTTCTGAACCGATAACCGCAGCCAGGCCCAATATTATTCTTTTTGTTGCCGATGACCATGGAATGGATGCTTTGGGATCCTATGGAAACAAGGTGATAAAAACCCCCCATCTGGATCAATTGGCTACGGAAGGCGTTCGTTTCAACAATGCCTATTGTACTTCTGCCAGTTGTTCCGCCAGTAGGTCCGTAATTCTTACAGGACTGTACGGTCACGCAACCGGATCTTATGGGCATGTGCATGATTACCATCATTTTAGCACCTATGATAAGGTGAAATCCTTACCCCTATTACTGGAGAAGGAAGGGTATGCCACAGCAAGAATAGGCAAGTACCATGTGGCCCCGGAATCGGTGTACCATTTTCAGGAGGCGTTAAAGGCCGATCCCAGAAACACGGTGGAAATGGCCGAACAATGTAAGGATATATTGGCTTCGGAAAAACCATTTTTTCTTTATTTCTGTACAGATGACCCACATCGGGCGGCCTCTACCGATCCCGGAAGGTGGGATGCCCCCAACAGTTTTGGAAATAAGGTGGAAGGTTTTGCCGGTGTAACGACCATAACGTACGATCCCGAAGAGGTTATTGTGCCGGATTTTTTGCCGGATACCAAGGAAAGTAGGGAAGAAATTGCGCAATACTATCAAAGTGTTTCCAGAATAGATCAGGGTTTTGGCAGGTTGATGCAGATGCTCAAGGAGTCGGGCAAGGCGGACAATACTATCGTAATTTATATATCGGATAACGGAATGGCTTTTCCGGGTGCAAAGACTACGCTGTACGAGCCGGGTATGAAATTGCCCTGCATTATTAAGGATCCCTTCTCAAAATTGAAGAACACTACCTCCAACGCCATGATTTCATGGGTAGACCTAGCGCCTACCATTTTGGATATGGCGATGGTGGAAACAAAGGAAAATTCGTTTCACGGGCGTTCTTTTAAGGAGGTATTGAATGTAAGGGAGGCGGAAGGTTGGGATGAGGTATATGCCTCCCATACCTTTCATGAAATTACAATGTATTACCCCATGCGTGTGGTTCGCGAAAAGAATTACAAACTTATTAGAAACATAGCATGGCGTATGGAATACCCCTTTGCTTCGGATTTATGGGCGGCTTCTACCTGGCAGGAAGTGCATAGGAACTACAGGGAATTTTATGGAAAAAGAAAGGTACAGGATTACCTATTTCGCCCCGAATTCGAATTATTCGATTTGGAAAAAGATCCGGACGAAATGTTCAACCTGGCCAACGATCCGGATTATAAGGAGGTCATGGATGAATTGATCAAAAAAATGAAGGATTTTCAACTCCGGACCAAGGATCCATGGCTTATTACATGGGATCATGACGATTCTTTGCAAGGGAGAGGGGTTCATTTATAGGGTAATATAACTACAAGCGGTCAACATACATCAATTTCTTATTGCTTTTATTGGAGGTAGGCAGTTATGGCTTCTGTTAAGAAGCAAGCCCCTATGGATATTTTAAATTTTAGAACTGAATCTATAATTGGTTAATTTTGCCCCTTATTTAGACGAAGTTTTGAAAATGAAAATAGAAGTAATTGTATTGGGGCTTGGCCTTTTTTTATGTATTGCCCAATTGGAAGGCCAGTCCCAATTGAAGGATACCATCTCTACTTGGGAGACCTTGGCCTATGATGGGGCAAGTGCCTTTGGCGGATTAAAATATGCCTACTCGCGGCCGTTTCATTGGGAGAAAGAGGATTTTATAACGGCGGGGGCCATTGTCCTGGGAACTGCCGGACTATTTACTTTTGATGGGGAAAGTTCCCATTGGTTTCGGGGACAGGAAGACGACGTACCAGGGGTTCTTAAGGAAACGGGTTATTATCTTGGAAAGCCATTGTACAATTATTCTATTAATGGAGGAGTGTATTTCATAGGGCTTTTTACGAAGAATGAAAAATGGAGAAAAACGGGAGTGCTTTTAATTTCATCGGCTACAACGGTAGGATTGCTCCAAACGGTGAGCAAAACCTTGGTGGGGAGGGCCAGGCCCATTGCCAATGAAGGAAAGGCCAGTTTTGAACCTTTTAGTAGCGAGGCTGCGTATCACAGTTTTCCATCAGGACACACTATATTGGCATTTACCACCTTCTATGCCATAGGCAAGCAGTTCAAAAGTCCATGGGCCAAAGGTGGGTTCTACACTTTGGGGCTCCTTTCCCCCGTTACCAGACTTTGGAGTGGGGCACATTGGTTGACCGATGTGGCTCTGAGTGTTGCGCTAAGTGTTGTTGTGGTCGATTCCATTGATAAGTATCTGGATAAACAAAGATACCCCAAGGAATTTTCCAGGGATAGGATTAGTTGGAGCCTTCAAATGGGTCCGGGCAGTATTGGTTTAAAGGGCACCTTTTAAGGACGGTTATGTCAAGTTGTTTATTGTTCATCTGACAAGGTATAGGCCTATTTAAAAGTGAAATAATACATTTTAGCAGAAAGCTATTTTGAGGTTAAATAATAACAGGGGACGGGTTAATGGACCATCATCCCCTTCATTCGATTTTAATAGCTTCTTTTCTTAACAATTTTGTAAGTGATAAGTGCTAGGGCTATAAGCAGGCAAAAAACTATTGAGATAAAGGGATTGTTGTCTATGAGCTTTACTATTGCGTTCACTATTTCCATATCATTAATTTATTTCAGCGTATCTAAAAAATAGACCAAGGTTAAACGATTTTTTTCTTTAGATATTTTATCTGTACAAAGGTTGCTCCGAAACTTCTTAAATAAATCGCAAAACACAGCCAAATTTTGTTAAATGTGCCTATAAACGATGACCCAAGCGGTAACTATTCCGCTTTGGCCCTAAATATTTTTGCCATAAGCCATAAGCCATAAGCCATAAGCCAT
>CBFGWQ010000253.1:0-4575 GCA_965652575.1 uncultured Arenibacter sp.
AGAAATAAAGAAAAAGTACTGTTGGCTTTGGCCAGTTATCATTATAAAAACAAACATTCCCATTAAATAATTACATGCAAAATTTCACTAAATATCTAAAGGCCAAGGCGAACATAGCGGAACCTGATTTTCAACAACTTATTAAAAAAGTAAGCTTCAAAAGTATTGAAAAGGGAGAAATTCTCCTGCGTTCGGGAGAAGTTTGCAAGCATTCCTTCTTTGTTGAAAATGGCCTTTTAAGATCCTATACGGTCGATGAGGCCGGCAAAGAGCATATCATTCAGTTTGGATCGGAAAATTGGATCGTATCCGATCGGAGCAGTACCTTTTTTAATGAGCCTTCGGATCTGTTCATCGATGCCATAGAAGATACCCAGGTAGTCTTGATAAGTTCGGAATTTATAAATGAAGCCAGTGAGATTAGTTCCTCCTTTAGGAACTATAATCAGATAGCGCTTCAGAACCATATTAGACACCAACAAAAGCGAATAAACCTTTTATTGAGCGCAAGTGCGGAGAGGAGATACATGAATTTTATTAAGTTATACCCAGATCTAACCCTACGGGTACCGCAATGGATGATCGCCTCCTATTTGGGCATTACCCCGGAAAGTCTCAGCAGGGTTCGTAAAGAATTGGCCCATAAGAACTTTAAACCCAATTAGTGCGTTGTCAACACTAGGGAGTAATTCTTATCATACATCAATGCCCAGGATCTTTATTCCTTGTAATATTGGGGCATAATAATTAAATAGATTTTGATGAAGACAAAGAATATTGAAGTAGTGGTGGCACCCAGGGAGCCGCATTATGTGGGGGACGGATTTAGGGTACATAATTTTATCCCGAGCGGATATAGGTTGGATATGGAGAGAATGGATCCCTTTATCCTTCTGGACTATAATTCCCCATTTTATTTCCCTCCCACCGATAGGCCAAGGGGGGTGAGCGTACACCCGCACAGGGGTTTTGAAACGGTTACCATAGCCTATCAGGGAAAAGTGGCCCATCATGATAGTTCCGGTAACAGCGGTGTAATCGGTGTTGGGGATGTACAGTGGATGACCGCGGCCTCCGGAATACTCCATAAGGAATACCATGAAGAGCAGTTTAGCAAGGAAGGGGGCTATTTTCAAATGGCGCAACTATGGGTAAACCTTCCTGCCAAATACAAAATGTCCGCCCCCAAATATCAGGGAATAACCCATTCACAGATCAATAAATATCTGTTGGAAGGTGGTAAAGGGGCAATTGAGGTCATAGCGGGGAATTATGAAAATGTTACCGGAGCGGCCTCCACATTTTCTCCTGTTAACATGTTCAATGTCCGACTTGAAGAAGGGGGAAAAGCAGGATTCAATTTTCCGGCAGCATATAATACCGCCTTGCTGGTAGTATCAGGGGAAATAAATGTGAACGGAACGCAGCCCGTGGCCGAAAACCATTTTGCGCTCTTCGAAAATGATGGGGAACATTTTAGTATAGAGGCCACTAAAAAAGCAATTGTTCTAATATTAAGCGGAGAGCCCCTAAACGAGCCTATAGTTGCCCAAGGACCATTTGTAATGAATACCCGTGAGGAAATAGCCCAGGCCATAAGGGATTACAATTTGGGCAAATTTGGTTATTTGGAAGAATAAAGAGCAACTTAAACCGGATAAAAATAACGATAGCTATGGAATATAAATTAATAGATAATACGGAAGGAAAACAATATGAGTACCATATTGATGGCGTAATTGCCAAAATTGAATACATAAGGGCCAAGGATAAAATTTACCTTACCCATACAGAGGTTCCCAAAGCATTGGAAGGGCAAGGGGTGGCTTCCGCCCTGGTGAAAGCTGTTCTGGAAGATATTGAAAGGAAGGAATTGACCTTGATTCCCATGTGTCCATTTGTTGCTTCCTACATAAAAAGGCACCCTGATTGGAAAAAATTGGTTTTAAAAGGAATTAATATTGCGTAGTTATGGAACAGAAAGAAAATTCAAAGGAGTATACCAATGGTGATATCACGGTGGTCTGGAAACCTTCAAAGTGCATACATGCCGGGGTATGTGTCAAAACCTTGCCCGAAGTGTACCATCCAAAAGAAAAACCTTGGATAAAGCCGGAAATGGCCACGACCGAACAATTGAAATCGCAGATTATAAAATGTCCGTCCGGCGCCCTATCGTTTTTTATGAACGCCAAAAGTTAAAAACGTAAACCGTATTTTACAGTCTATAAGAACAGGGATAGCCATATCTTCAAAACATACTTATATACCGATTAAAAAATATACTATCTTTAAAATGGATAACACAAAGTGATGATGGGCCTCCTTCTTGCAATGCAATTTTAACCTAATTCATTAATACTCCATGACAATGGTGCCTTCTTTTGGTAGTAAGCTAAGAAAAAATATCGTGGAGGTGCCGGAGGTCATCAACACTTGTTCCGGAATACGGGTTTTTGGACAATTGTTAAAATCGTTCCTTTTCAGTACGGACGTTGCCATTATCAGGAATACCAATGCCAATGCCATTATTGCCGTCTACCCCTTTACGCCCCAGCCCTTAATTAGCCATGCCTTGATTTTGGCAGCGGACAAGCCTATCTTTTGTGGTGTTGGCGGCGGCATCACCACAGGCAAGCGATCTTTGGAACTGGCTTTGCATGCAGAGTTTCAAGGGGCACTGGGCGTTGTTTTGAACAAACCCACTCCCAATGGACTTATAGCCAGGTTAAAGCAAAAAATCGACATTCCCGTAACCATCACCATTGTTTCCGAAAAAGATGATATAAAGGGGAGAATAGCTGCCGGGGTGGACATTTTTAATGTTTCGGGAGCCGGTAAAACTGCGGATATTGTTAGACGAATAAGGGATATTGACAACGAGATCGCCATATTGGCCACAGGAGGCCATATAGAGGAGGACATTGTTAGGACCATAGAGGCGGGTGCCAATGCCATTAGCTATACGCCCCCTACTACCAGCGAATTGTTCAGGGACATCATGTTAAAATACAGAAATGAACAATAAAAATCAAAACTTAAATCCATAAGCCCATATTGCATGAATATCATACACAGTATCCCTGAAAACATTTTTGAGAGTATAGGAATCGCAGCCGGACTAAGTGCCTGTCTGGTCATTGCCGTACAGGTCTATAAAGAATACCGTTATAAGGGGCCCAGCAGCCTTTCCAACGGCTTCATTTTTGGCTGGGTATTTATTTATCTGTTCTGGTGCTTTTACGGAATCCGTTTCAATACCGTGGCCCTATGGCTTACCAATGCCATTGCGGTGATCCTTCAATCGGCCCTCTGTATTATTGTGGTCCGAAAAAGAAAACTATACAATTCCCAAACGTAAAAGAGATCGATCCCAAATGTTATTTGTATGGGTTGGGTCCGTCTTCTTACATTACATATGAATGCCTTAAAAACTGAGTAGATCACAAAATTTAATTCCGTAAGATTTTCCCCGATTTTTGACCCCGACCCTAGAGGGAGAAATCGAGGAAAATCAGGCTCCCCTGCCTACCGGACCAGGCAGGCTTTAGGGTTTGGGGTAAAACGGATTTTCCAAGAAACCTTGTTTAGACAATTTTTATCATGTATTAAACCATAAAAATTGCCCCAAATTCAGTAGAAATTTAATAATCGGTCCATTTTTAAGTACCTTTCCCAACTGTAAAAATTCACCTTAGAGCTATAAGGCTATATAACACAAATAAAAACCATCTTGAAATGCGCAGACTACTATTTTTACTCCCCTGTATTTTTTTCCTGGAAACCCATGCCCAAGATTTTGATTTCCAAATAGACCATTCTTCCCTGATCGTCAACAAACTGGATACCACGGCGGATTTCTACTCCAATATCCTTAAGTTGAAAGAAATTCCACATCCGGACAAAGCGCCGGGATTTCGTTGGTTTGAAGTGCAGGGCAATACACAGCTGCATTTGATCTACAAGGATACGGTGGTCATGAAAAAGCATAAGTCCATGCACCTTTGTTTATCAACGCCCAACCTGGAGGCCTTTATAAGTCATTTGAAAAACAACAACATTGGATATGAGGACTGGCCGGGTACAAAAGGGGCGGTTACCTTACGTTCGGACGGAGTTAAACAGATATACCTCACCGATCCGGAAGGCTATTGGATCGAGGTCAATAATGCCAAGCACGAATGAACCATTTAGAGGCAGCGCGTACGAGGTATTGGAAGCAAGACCGTTTCGCTACAAAAATCAAAATGCAGGACAAAAATAATCCAGTGCCCTATTGTCCCGTCAACCCTACTTTAGTCATCCCAAAAGCTTTCGAGATCGTTTTTACCTCACCCGGGACAGCCGATAAGGTAGTGTCCCGACCCTGCCTACCCGCAAAGACAGGCTCTCCCAAGGAGAGGTAAATCCGTCCGTACAGGCATGGGCGAATCTGAAACCATGTCCGATGAACAGGCCCGGACCGGACCAAGGGTCGGAGGATTTTTAGAATAAAAAATTTCTTGAAACCGACTATCCTAGAGGCAGAGCCGTAGAGGTATTTCGCCGTACCGATAGCTATCGGTATCATTTTGG
>CBFGWQ010000254.1:0-4464 GCA_965652575.1 uncultured Arenibacter sp.
CTGCCTGCCTTACGCCAGTCAGGCAGGGTCGGTTTCAAGAAATTTTTTATTTTAAATTGATAAGGGAATACCATTCCTGGAGGTTCATTATCCAGTTAAAGGTTTGGTACATGACAAAAAACTATTTTTTCGTCATCGCGAGGTACGAAGCGATCTGTCGCCCATTGGGCAGATTCCTTCACTTTGTTCGCAATGATACATTTTGTATGCTCTAATCGGTTTTGCCATAAAGGTTAAATCCTACTTTCGATAATTATCGGGATTAGTTTCCATAAACTTTGTTAGTCCACAGTTGGCAAAAAACAGTGTTCGATAAACAGTTTTCAGTAGGCAATTTTTGCTAACTGCCCACTGCTAGCTGTCCACTGCTCAATTGTACTTTGCCTTTATCGACAGGTATGTAATTTCATTGTATAGTTTGGTCAAGTGTGGTATTCCTTCCTCATTTTCTTGGCTACTTCCACCATATGGGCCAAGGCCAATTTGGTTTCCGGCCATTCCCGGGTCTTTAAGCCACAATCCGGATTCACCCATATATTATCTACTGGCAAGAGTTGGGTTGCCTTTTGCAATAATAGCTCCATTTCCTCCTTGTTGGGTACCCTTGAAGAATGGATGTCGTATACTCCAGGCCCTATTTCGTTGGGATATTTGAATTGGACAAAGGCGTCCAACAACTCCATTTCCGATCTTGAGGTTTCTATGGTAATGACATCGGCATCCATATCCGATATGTTCCGTATAATATCGTTAAACTCGGAATAGCACATGTGGGTGTGGATCTGTGTCCTGTCCCCTACTCCACTTGAAGCCACCCGGAAACATTCAATGGCCCAGTTTAAATAAGTGTTCCAATACTCTTGCCGTAAAGGAAGGCCCTCCCTTATGGCCGGTTCATCAATTTGAATGATCTTTATTCCGGCGTTTTCCAAGTCCAGCACTTCATCCCGTATGGCCAAGGCTATTTGCTTACAGGTGGTAGATCTAGGTTGGTCATCCCTAACAAAGGACCATTGTAAAATGGTAACGGGACCCGTTAGCATGCCCTTTAGCGGCTTTTTGGTCAGGGATTGCGCATAGGACGTCCATTTTACGGTCATGGGCTTATCCCTATGTACATCGCCATATATTATAGGGGGCTTTACACAACGACTGCCATAACTTTGTACCCAGCCGTTGGTTGAAAACGCAAATCCTTGAAGCCTCTCCCCGAAATACTCCACCATGTCGTTCCTTTCAAATTCGCCATGGACCAGGACATCCAATCCTATATCTTCCTGAAAACGGATGGTCTTTTCAGTTTCTCTTTTAATAAACTCATCATATTCCATTTGGGTAACCTCCTTTCTTTTGAGTTTACTTCTCCAACCCCTTACCTCTTGGGTCTGGGGAAAGGACCCAATAGTGGTCGTGGGAAATAATGGAAGGTTCAACTCCTGTTTTTGCCGCTCCTTTCGAATATTAAAACTGCTTAAACGTTTCTTGGCTGCATCCGTCAATGATTGTACCCTTTGTTTGGTCTGTGGATGATGAATCAGTTCCGAGGTTCTTTTTTCCTCAAAAAGGTACCTGTTATTGACAAGTTCAATGGCAGCTTCCTTCTTGGGGTTATCGGTTGCCAATTGGCTTAGGACGACCAATTCCTGAAGTTTTTGTTTCGAAAATGCCATCCATTGTGCAATTTTTGGATCAAGACCCTCTTCATTGCTCTCTTGGTCCAGATCATATGGACAATGTAAAAAGGAGCAGGAACCGGCAATCCAAATCTTATCCTTGGCAACACCTTGTTTTGCCTTGTCTATTAGGGTCAGGGTATTATCAAAGTTGTTTCGCCAAATATTTCTACCGTCCACCACCCCTAGGGAAAGTATTTGTTTTCCCTTGTACAGCGCAGACTCCAGGATATCATCCAATTGTAATGGGCATCTTACCAGATCCAGGTGCAGTGCATGCACCGGAAGCTGCAATACAGTATCCAAATTGTCACCGTAGCAGTCAAAGTAATTGGTCAGGATTATTTTTAATCGGGGAAATTTTAGGGCAATAGTAGTATAGAGATCCTTCAGCTTTTTAAGCTCTTGTTTCCCAAGGTTTAAAGCCAAACATGGCTCGTCCATTTGAATGTATTCTGCCCCTTCCGCGGATAATTGCTCCAACAACCCATAAAACACGGGCAATAAAGATTCCAGGAGATCCAGCCTGTGGAATCCCTCTTCTTTTTCTTTTCCAAGATAGAGATAGGTAAAGGGAGAAATCAGTACGGGTTTGGTCCTTATTCCAAGACTGAGGGCCTCCTTAAATTCATTTACCACCTTATTGGAATTAAGGTGGAAGGATTGGTCCTTTGCGAACTCCGGCACTATGTAGTGATAATTGGTGTCGAACCATTTGGTCATTTCCATGGCCTTTAGGTCGTAACCATCCTTTTGGAGGCCCCTGGCCATAGTAAAATAAAGATCTATTTCAGATCTGTCCTTATTAATTTCAGCATATCGCTCAGGAATACAGCCATAGGTTATGCTGGCATCCAATACCTGATCGTAAAAGGAAAAATCATTGGAAGGAATTAAATCAATACCGTACAACTGCTGTGCTTGCCAGTTTTCTTGGCGGATATTCCTACCGGTCATATGTAGCTCTTCTACGCTAATACCGCCCCGCCAATATTTTTCCAAGGATTTTTTTAACTCTCTGTTGGCCCCGATTCTAGGGTAGCCCAAAAGGTTTGTCTTCATTTTTATAATTTTCATAATTCACGACAAAGCTTGTAATTTTGTTTTAATATTCTTAATATTTATATATATTTGAAATATTATACTTAATATTTATATTTTAATAGAAAATAATTCTATTAAAACAAAATGTAGTTTCAATAAAAGAACAATATTCTATGACCGATTTGGATAAGACCGATATTCAGATTCTAAAATTACTGCAAGGCAATTCCAACCTCACCACCAAGGATTTGGCCAATAAGGTGAATTTGTCCACTACCCCGGTTTTTGAAAGGGTAAAGCGACTGGAAAAAAATGGCTATATAAGAAAGTATGTGGCGGTGCTTGATGCGGAGAAATTGGACAGAGGCCTGACCGTATTTTGCAATATTACCTTGAAGCAGCATACACGGGAAATTGGCAATAGGTTCGTTAAGGACATTATGGCCATCAAGGAGGTTACGGAATGTTATAATGTTTCAGGGGATTATGATTTCTTGCTAAAGGTAATGGTCAGGGATATGAAGCACTATCAGGACTTTGTGCTGAACCACCTTGGTGAAATAAAGAATATTGGTAGTGCCCACAGTACTTTTGTGATGGGCGAAATTAAAAATACACATTCGGTTCCTTTATGACCAAAATCCGTAGGTAAATTGTTAAACCACTCATATCTCTATTTACACAACATATAATGTACCGTTCACATCATTTTTGAGGGTTTGGAGGGCTATTTAAGTATTTTCATCCAGTATTTAAACCCACGAGACACCCATTATGAAATTAAAAAGTATAATTGTAGACGATTCGTCTATGCAGCGGATGGCGGTAGCACAATTAGTGAACAAGAATCCAAATCTGGTTTTGGTAGCCGAGTACAGCAATGCCATTGAAGCCAATAACGGGATAAAAAATAACGAGATCGATCTTATTTTTCTCGATGTTGAAATGCCGATCGTAAATGGTTTTGATCTTTTGGAATCCCTGACAAATCCACCACAGGTTATTTTGATTACCGGTAAACCGGACTATGCCCTGAAGGCCTTTGATTATGACGTAACCGATTACCTATACAAGCCCATTTCCTCCTCCCGTTTTGAGGCGTCCATAAAGCGTGCAGTGGCAAGACATGAACAGATGCAAAAGCCGAACGGGGAAGAAGAATATATTTTTGTGAAAAGCAACCTAAAAAAGCGCAAGGTTATTTTGAATGATATAAAATGGGTGGAAGCGCTGGGCGATTATATCAAAGTGGTTACCAACGAGGGCAATATTGTTATTCTTTCTACCATGAAATCCTTTGAAAAACAGCTGCCCGAGGATAAATTTTTAAGGATCCACAAATCCTACATCGTGAATCTGGAAAAAGTGGAAAAGTTCAATAGTAAGAATATTGAAGTGGAAGGAAGACAGGTGCCATTGAGCAGGAACAAAAAAAACGAATTGATGGAGGCACTTTACAACGTGTAACACTTATTCTAGCATTGATGTTATAGTGTGTGGTCAAGCCCAGACCTTCCCGTCATTTAAACTTAGATTTAATCTTTATAATTCCCCGACGGCTCTGCCTCGGGCCCGCCCGGATCGTTCGGACGGGCCTGCCAGCCGGCGAGGCAGGGTTTCCGATCATACCTCCCCTTGGGGGAGGTCGGAATTGCTTTTTCGCAATTCCGGGTGGGGCAAAATACAAAATTTTTATAGATTGGAAACCGTTTTTTCCAAAATGGCCCTGATCCGATGCTTTAGAATT
>CBFGWQ010000255.1:0-4436 GCA_965652575.1 uncultured Arenibacter sp.
GTCGAGAGGTTTTTTTGATAGTTATATCTTTAAATTGAGGTCTCTCCCGATAGCTATCGGGATCCGGACCGGACAAAATTATCATAAATAACCCATTAACAAATGAATATAAATCGAACTCGCGTTAATTACAATTAAATATAAAAACCACCAGCTACTTCCAATCGCTGTGCATTTACCCATTTTGAGTCCTCTGAACAAAGAAATGCCACAACACTGCCAATATCATCTGGCAAACCAGCTCTGCCAAGCGCAGTACCATTTGCAATCATGTTGTTCAAGTCTATATTGTCCCTAATTGCACCATTGCCAAAATCGGTTTCAATGGCACCAGGAGCAAGTGTATTGACTCTTATTTTTCTACTTCCCAACTCTAACGCTTGGTATCTGCTCAGACTTTCAATACCAGCTTTCATAATCCCGTAAGCGGAATAATTGGCAAAACAGAAACGCGCCAGGCCAGATGAAACATTTACGATACTTCCTCCATCGGAAATAATAGGTAACATTTTTTGAGTTAGAAAATATGATGCTTTTAAGTGAATGTTTACCATATTATCAAATTGTTCTTCTGTGGTTTCCTCAAATGGAGCATAAGTGCCAACACCCGCATTGTTTACTAATGAATGAATTTTATCTGTTCCGAAGTTGGTTTTCAATTTTTCTTTAACAAGCTTTACAAAACCATCAAAACTGCTACTTTGTGCTACGTCCAATTGTAAGGCCAAAGCATTCTTACCAGTTTTTTTTATTTCATTTACCACTTTTTCGGCAGAATCTTTATTGCCAAGATAAGTAATGATAACATCAAAATCTTTTTTTCCCAATTCTAAGGCCATATCTTTGCCAAGGCCGCGACTTCCGCCTGTAACCAGGGCTACTTTTTTATTACTACCCATAATATTTACTTATAAATTTGTGAGACACAAAGGTCAAATAATAAATCTGGGCAGAATTTGCAAAAGTCAATCAACTATTTGCAAATTTCAATCAATGCCTAAATTTTAAAGGGGAGAATGTAGTATGCTTTTTGAAAAAATTAGAGAAATGGGCTACTTCCTCAAACCCCAATGCAAATGCAATTTCCGATACATTCCATACTGTTTGTTTGAGTAATATTTTGGCTTCTTCAATAATTCTTCCATTTATGATTTCAGTTGTGCTCCTACCTGTAGTTTCTTTTAATACCTTATTTAAGTGATTTATATGTATTCCCAATGCTTTTGCAAATTCAATCGGTGTTTTAATCTGAACAACTTGCGTAACATTTTC
Source organism: uncultured Arenibacter sp. (assembly GCA_965652575.1). Lineage (GTDB taxonomy): Bacteria > Bacteroidota > Bacteroidia > Flavobacteriales > Flavobacteriaceae > Arenibacter. The sequence continues at coordinate 1,273 of CBFGWQ010000255.1, forward strand.
TATTGGAAACTGCCTTTCCAATAGTTCTATGAACAATGTTGAAATTCTGCCAGCTGCATTGGTCATATTTGCAGTGCTTTGCATTGGCTTTAGTTTTTGACCAGTATGTATTAGTTCAATTATATAATTCCGAAGTAAATCATATTTAAAAGCATAATCGGAAGACAATTCCGTATCCATTTTCTTAAAAATAGATTCCATTTCAGAATATTGGTTATCATTTAATTGAAATACAAAATCACTACTTGGTAGATAAATTGGCAACTCGTCCATATTTAAACCTGTCTTTGATTTGGAAATAAAATCTTTTGTAAAAACACAGAAAAAACCTTCTTGTTGGTCATCTTGGGGAATATATCTGTAGGGTGTTTTTGGAGTAGCAAACAATATACCCTGTTTATCTATAACAACATTTTTGTCTGCATACTCGACGAGATTACGACCTTTTATTAAACTGATTTTATAATAGAGCCTTCTATCATAAGTCATTTCCGACTTTTTGCAACCTTTCTTGTAAAATTTTGCAATCTCGAATACATTAAAATGACCAAGGTCGCTATTGCCCTTATTGTCCATTAAAAAATCGAGCTGACAGTCGCTATTGCCACATATCTCTTTATAGAACGCTCTAATACTTACATTCTCCATAGTTGCAAAATTCAAATAAATGCAAAAGTATGTAATAATTACTCGATAATCGAGATTTAAACCTGCTACTGCAGGCAGGTGCTCCGACGCTTGCCTGCCTTTGTCGGCAGGCAGGCCTGCCCCGGGGTAGTTTACTTGGCAAAATTATGGTAATATCAATTTTGCATTAGTAGAGCAAGCCCATAAAGTGTAGTAATCAATTCATATAAGCCTCTATCCGGGTCTTTTTGTTTCCCTGTCAAAATTGGTAGGTATGTTTTTGGGAGTTTACGAAGGTTCTCAGAAAAAGAAGATTGCAATTAGCGGTCATAGTGTAATACCACTAAAATTATTTGTTACATTGGGCCTGTTGGGAATAATGTTAGAAACCATAACCAATTGTGGTTGGCAGGGTAAAGCAACCTATCCCTATCTTTATAAAATCTTTACCACAAGAGATAAAAATTACCACAAAATAGACTGATTGGTCTTATTTGTTTATATTTGCTTCCGAACCAAGGCTATGAAAATGTCCAAAGCGGAAAACACAAAGCAATTTATTGTTCAAAAAACAGCAGAGGTATTTAATACAAAAGGCTATGTGGGTACTTCAATGAACGATATTATGACGGCAACAGGTCTTTCGAAAGGTTGTATTTATGGTAATTTTAAAAATAAGGACGATATTGCATTGGCAGCTTTTGACTACAATCACAATAAGGTCACGGAATACATCAAGGGAAAAATATTAGCGACCGAAAATTCGATAGAACGTTTGCTGGTTTATCCGAATACGTATCGCAACTATGTAAAGATCCCGTTTCTGCATGCTGGCTGCCCAATTTTAAATACTTCTACCGAAGCGGACGATACCCACCCAAAGTTACGGGAACGAGCAAGCGCTGCCTTCTCCTTTTGGAAGAAAGCAATAGAAAACCAAATAAAACGTGGCATTGAACGGAATGAAATAAAAGCGGATACAAACCCTACGGTTATTGCGGTGATTATGATTTCAATTATTGAAGGGGCATTTGTACAGGCAAAGGTTACCGCCAAAACAACCGAATTGAAAATTGCTATGGATTATTTGGAGAAGACAATATTGAATATGAAAAGTTAAAATTTTTTTACCCAAAAATAGACCGATTGGTCCATTCAAAATAACGGCAAAATGAAAATCATCAATTATCAAACTAAGCACCAAAAAGATTTTGAACGCCTGAACAGGACTTGGCTGAACAAGTACTTTACCATTGAACCACTGGATGAAATATTGCTTTCGTTACCCGAAGAACATATTTTGAAAAATGGCGGACGTATTCTGTTCGTGGAACACCAAGGCCAACTTATCGGAACCGTTGCCCTGATCTTTGTAAAACAAGGGGTGTACGAACTTGCAAAAATGGTAGTAGATGAAACATTTCAGGGCTTGGGTGCAGGCAAACTGTTGTGCAGTACCGCCATTGAAATAGCTAAGGAACTAAACTCGGAGAAACTGATCCTGTTTACTAACCCAAAATTGCAAACAGCCATCAATATCTACCATAAGTTTGGATTTAAGGACATTCCACTTGAGGGAAAACAATACACAAGAGCTGAAATTAAAATGGAATTAATATTGAATGACAATCCTCCACCGAAATGGTTTGATCGAGAATTTAATTTCGATTTCGGAATGGATCAATATAACCATTTATTTGGGCGATTGCAGCGCGCACCCATTGTATATGAGGAATTTTTGAACATTGTTCCCGAAGATGTTCGGATTTCAAAACCATACGGCAAATGGTCCATCAAAGAAAATATTGGGCATTTAATTGTTTTGGAGCCCTTATGGCGGATGCGGTTCCAGGACATTCAGGAGAGAAAATCCGAACTGTCCCCTGCAGATTTGGGCAATTCTTTGACCAACGAAATGAATTTTAACCGTAACCCTTTTCAAAACTTGGCCAGTACATTTTCCGTTGAACGCAACAAAACCTTGGAGTATTTGAACACCTTGGAACAGAGCGATTTTTCAAAAACAAGTATCCATCCAAGATTAAAGCGGCCTATGCGAATAATCGATTTGATGTATTTTGTATCGGAACACGACCAACATCATTTCAAATTTATTCAGGACAGAAGTCGCAATGTAGATAAAAAGCAACAATAAAAACCCACTATGAAAACAATATTGATTACCGGAGGAAGTAGGGGCATAGGAGCCGCAACCGCTTTATTGGCAGCAAAGGAAGGTTATGCGGTATCCGTGAATTATTACAGAAACAAAGCTGCCGCCGATACCATTGTATCCCAAATTAAAAAAGATGGAGGCCTTGCCACTTCCATTCAAGCGGACATTACCAAGGAGCAGGATGTTAAAAAGCTTTTTTCAGAAACCGTTCAATTATTTGGAACGATAGATGTATTGGTAAACAATGCCGGGACACTTGAAAAGCAAATGAAATTCAGATCAATGGACCTGGATCGTATCATCGGCATTTTTAACACCAACGTCTTCGGTCAATTTCTTTGTGCCCGGGAGGCGATCAATT
>CBFGWQ010000256.1:0-4427 GCA_965652575.1 uncultured Arenibacter sp.
AGCTATCGGGATTGCCCCGAGGTAGTTTACTTTGGGGCAAAATACAAAATTTCGGTTTTGGCCCTAAGGCCAAAATGATACCGATAGCTATCGGTACGGCGAAATACCTCTACGGCTCTGCCTCGAGGATAGTCGGTTTCAAGAAATTTTTTATTTTCACCGTTTTAGGATATTTTTGAATATTTAACATAATTAATGCCATTCTTTAAAAATGTACATTGTACGTTTCCAAATAAATCTCTATCTTGACCACCAGTTCTTGTCCTCCAATTTTTGTTTTGGGCAATGACCTAAATTAATTATTATACAAAAACTAAGCAAACAGGAAATACCATGACCAATATTAAAAATAGTAGAAGGGATTTTGTTAAGAGCAGTGCTTTGGCAACCGGAGCAATGATGTTGCCTACCATGCAGATGAATGCAATGGTAAACGTAGCTAACGATAAGAAATTGAAGATAGCCCTGATCGGTTGTGGTGGCCGTGGTACAGGTGCTGCGCAACAGGCTCTGAAAGCGGATCCGAATGTTGAGCTGGTGGCAATGGCCGATGCTTTTGAGGACAGGTTGCAGGATAGTTTAATGAACCTGCAAAAGGAGTTTAAGGATACCAAGAAGGTAAATGTGCCCCAGGCCAATCGGTTTGTTGGTTTTGATGGGGCAGAAAAGGCCATAGACATGGCGGATGTGGTTATTCTGGCCACTCCTCCGGGATTTAGGCCACAGCATTTTGAATATGCCGTAAATGCAGGGAAACACGTATTTATGGAAAAACCGGTTGCCACCGATGTTCCTGGGGTAAGAAAGGTATTGGCTGCGGCCCAAGTAGCAAAGGATAAAAAATTAAATGTGGTCGTTGGCCTACAAAGACATTATCAGGACAACTATTTGGCAGGGCTGCAACATATAAAGGATAACAAGATAGGAAAAATTGTTTCCGGACAAGTGTACTGGAACAGTGGGGGAGTATGGGTAAGGGAAAGGCAGCCCGGACAGTCCGAGCTGGAATACCAGATGCGCAATTGGTATTATTTTAACTGGTTGTGCGGAGACCACATCTTGGAACAGCACATTCATAACATAGATGTGGCCAACTGGTTTCTTGGAGAATATCCTGTTTCTGCCCAAGGTTTTGGCGGTAGACAGGTAAGGACCGGCAAGGACCATGGGGAAATTTTTGATCATCACTTTGTAGAGTACACTTATCCAAGCGGTGCGGTTATCGCCAGTCAATGTCGCCATATGCCGGAGACCATGAGCAGGGTGGCCGAAACGTTCCAAGGAACCAAGGGAACTATTGAAACCTATGGGGACAATACATTCATAAAGGATTATAACGGAGGTGAAATATTTACACACCGTGGCAAGGACGATCCAAACCCTTATCAGGTAGAACACATTAAGCTTTTCGAATCCATAAGGAACAAAGGTGTTATTTCCGATGCCGAAAACGGGGCTTTTAGTACTATGAGTGCCATTATAGGTAGAATGGCAACTTATTCCGGTCAGGTAATTAAATGGGAGGAGGCCATGACTTCCAATATAGATCTGGCGCCGGACAATTTGACCTGGGACTCCCCGGCACCGGTACAGCCCAATGCCGATGGTACTTATAATATTCCCATACCGGGAAAGACGGTTGTAATTTAAGCCTTTACATGCTATAATAATAATCCCAAACTTTCCTGGTTTATAGAGAGTTTGGGATTTTTTTGTTGGTCCAACGGTCTTAAGGGAAATACCGAGCCAATTTAAACAAGGCTAATTTTCAGGATGCGATTGTTTTTCGTTCTGGATTTGATGTTTTTTAAGGTTTTGGATTTGTTGTTTTCCAAATCCTGAACAACAATGGTATACTTTTCTTTATGGAACACTTTTGGGGCAAAGGTGTTGGACTTCATCCGTATGGAATAAACAAGCTGATTTTTATTATCGAAAACTGAAATAACTGGTTTGCCAGCGTTGGCAACTTTCAGGGTAGGCAACCAGGCCACAGCTTTTTTACCATAATTGTCTTCTTGTTTTATGGTGATGGGCCATCCCGGGAACTGTTCTTTTTTTCCCTTGGTAGGGTTGGCATATCTGGGCCAACATGCTGTTGTGATAGTTCTTTCTTTTTTATTGAAGGTTACCAGGCCATAGCCGGTAGCCCTATTGTGGACAAGGGCGGGTTCAATACCGGTATCAAAAGGATTGCCCACGGCATATACGGATATTTTATTTCCGAACCCGTCCTCATGGTCACCAACATAGGCCGGATTTTCGTAGGTGTGATTTTCAATATTTGTTTCCGGCCAGAATCTTCGTGGCCAAATATTGTTCAGGGCGGGACCGGCAAAAGCATAACCGCTGTCTCCGTGTTTATCCGTACCATATTGGATAAAACTGCCCAAATGTTGGTCTCCTGCAATATGGAAAGCAAAGCATTTCCGGATCGCTTTTACGGCCCTGTCCCTTTCATTGGCCGGCCATCCATTGGAGTCCATATCCATGGTTGCGGTATCCCCTAAAACATATTCCCCTTTTTTAGGGATCGGTAGGGAAGGGACCACATCATCACTTAGGGCCGTTTTTGGTAAGGTGGCCACCGTAGCAAAATTGGTCTGGGAAAGGATTACTTTCATTTCTGCACCATTGTTCCAGTCCTGGGTCCAATGATCTAAAAAATTGTGTTGCCTTTTTCCTAAAAGTACGGCATCCAGATCCCTGTGCTTTTTGATGTCGAAATCCTTATTTTGTATCCATCCGTTTTTTACCTGGGCCTCTGGGGGCAAAACATGCTTGGGTGCCGATTTGAATTTTCGGTCCTCCAGAATGGCAAAGCTAAGTCCGCCATAGTTCCAGTGTGTGTAGTAGACCCCTATGTTTTGTTTGACAGGGGTAGGGTCAAAAGGGTCCGGTAAATGACTGGTTTGGGTAAATTGCACCATGTTTATCCATTCTGCGGGCATTTTGTAACCTCCGGAATCCTGTGCCAGCATGCCATGGCCATTACTGGTATCTGCCTTTTTTCCACCTTCGCCCCAAACGTTTCCGTGATACACGTCATGGTCATCTGGGATTATGGCGCAGGGTTTGTGCCTAAACAATTCCCGGTAAGACCAACCGAACATCATCCATTTTCGCAGATAATCCAGACAAAGGTCGTCCGGGTCACCACTTCGTTCCGCCCCAAATCCACCCGTACCCTCGTAAAATTGGTCCCCAAGGAATAAAATGATGTCCGGGCCTAATTTGGCCACATTTTCCTGTACGTCGGTATCCGGGAAACCGTAATGAAAATTACAGCTAAAAACAGCTGCTGAAACGGATTCCTTATTTAATGGCTCTTGGGCAATAGTACCTTCATAGGTGTATTGGTGTATTTCATTTTTTAGTGGGATTTCCACTAAAATGCGATAAGGGATGTCCGTATTTGCATTCCAATCTTCAACTACGAAGTTTACCGCTCTGCCTATATGTTCCAACTTGGTATTATGGACGGTTTTCCAAACACCCTGTTCTTTGAATTGTAAGTTTACGGAATGATCTTTAATTTCTTCAATAGGGGCTAATTGTGCTGTTAGTTTTAGCTTTTTGTCATGAACGGTGTATTGGGCAAAGCAGATGGGGCCGTATAATTGGTCTTTGTTGGAAATTAGATTGTCTGCGGATATTTGCCAATTGGTAAATCCGGCCAAAGGATGGGAAGTATTGCCCTTGTCCGTTTTTAGATCTGCCAGCAAAGCAAAATTACCTATAACACTTTTGCCTTCAATCAAGATATTTTCTTGGGTATGAATTGACCGATCGGTTTTGTGGTCCACTACCAATACCCTTAATCGGTATTTATCTGCTTCAGGCTTAAGATGCACCTCCAGTTTAAATATTTCAGGGATTTTGTTCAGTGTGGTTTCAAAGATCTGATTGCCCACCTGAAGCTTTCCTTTTGGGTCGATGCCAATATCCAACCCCTTGCTGAAAACAGCTGCGGAACGGTAATCATCATAAGGGCCTTTACATCCCAATCGTATACCCAAGCATCCTTCATCTTCAGCATCTATGTTTTTGTTCAATACATGTATTTCCACGCTCACATGCAATGGTGTAGGCTTATCTAATTTTTGGACCGTTAATAATTGCAGGTTTCTATTTTCCGCACTTATATTGCATAGGGCCATCCCATTTTTTAGTCGCCAATCCTGTAGTCGGTTGCCCCAATATTCGGGACCTATCCATTTCATATCGGGCCAGTTGTGCCAGTTGCTTTTAAACTGTACCTCTTCAGGTAATTTTTTTTGATTTATGCCCCCAAAGGGAAATGCCGAAGCGGAAAAACCGGGCAATAGGGTACCCAATGCTATGGTCTTGATGTATTTTCTTCTGTTCATGCTGTTTAATCTTTATAATTCCCCGACGGCTCTGCCTCGGGGTTTCCGATCATACCT
>CBFGWQ010000257.1:0-4419 GCA_965652575.1 uncultured Arenibacter sp.
GTCGGAATTGCGAAAAAGCAATTCCGGGTGGGGCAAAATACAAAATTTCGGTTTTTGGCCCTAAGGCCAAAATGATACCGATAGCTATCGGTACGGCGAAATACCTCTACGGCTCTGCCTCGGGGATAGTAGGTTTCAAGAAACTTTTTATTCAGGGTTCCGGTGAATAGGATAAATGATATTTGGCCTATTGGGAAAGTTATTTGTTATATTTAAAAACTAAAGTATTAGGTTCCTGCCCCGAAGTAGGATATAAGTCGCTTTTTTTATATTTTAGTCGAATAACAAACATTAATATGAATCGCAGATCCTTTATTGCAGGAGCAGCCACCGCTGGTGTTGCAACCGTCTCATTGGCCAATACCTTGCCGATGGAAATTCCTAAAAAAGAAAAAAGATATCAAAACGGACAAAGTCCATGGCCTATCTGTTTGGATACGGCTACAATAAGACCTGCAAAGGGCCTGGAAAAGAAGGTGGAAATTGCCATTGCCGCCGGCTATGATGCCATAGAGCCTTGGGACAGCGATTTGGCAGAGTACGAGAAAAGCGGGGGAGATCTTAAGAAGTTGGGTGCTAAAATTAAGGAAGCCGGATTATTTGTGCCTAGTATGATAGGGTTATGGGGCTGTATTCCCAAAAATGAGGAAGAATTTCAAAAGTCGTTGCCCGAAACCAAAAATAGGATGAGAATGGCCTCGGAAATAGGTTGCACCTATGTACAGGCCATACCCAATCAGGTCGGGGAGAATTATGATGTTGCTTTTGTGGCCTCCTGTTACAGAAGATTATTGGAAATTGGTATAAAAGAGTATAATGTAATCCCGGCATTGGTTTTTGTTAAGATGTTTCCGCTCAAGACCATGGGGCAGGCAACAGCCGTAGCTTTGGATGCCAATCACCCCAATGCCATGATAATACCGGATGTATACCATATGTATATTTCGGAAGGCGGTTTTGAAGGGTTGAAACTATTGAACGGTAATATATTTGCTATTTTTCAGTTCAACGATGCGCCCAAAGGAATGGAACTAGCGGATATGGAGGATAAACATAGGGTCTATCCCGGAGACGGAATCCTGCCGCTGCCACAGATTTTAAAAGACCTTAAAGCCACAGGCTTCAATGGGTGCATATCCTTGGAGCTTTACAATCCGGAATATCATAGTATGGATTTGTTGGAGGTGGCCAGAACCGGACTAAAAAAGACTTTAAAGGTCATTAAAGAGGCGGGAGTTTAGCCTTGGACCTTGGGGACTTAAGCGGTACAATAAGTGGCTTGTCGTAAAAGGTAAGTCGGATTCCAAAGAGTAGGATAATGCCTCCCAAAATCATTTGTAGGGTAATTATTTCATCGAGGAATGCCCATGCCAGGATTGTAGCCAAAATGGCCTGTGCCAATAGGCTCAGAGAGACCCTTGTGGCCCGCATATGTTGGGTGGCATAGCTTACGGACAGCCAGGCCAATAACTGGCAGACCGATCCCTGGATAAAAAGTACAAACCATCCGGTATTGGAGAAACCGTTAAAGGGTTCCCCAAGTGCAAGCGATAGTATCCCCAAAAAGAGCGAAGAAGAAATAAGGCTTAAGGTCATAAAGTTTACCACGGATGTCTTGGCGAGTACTTCTTTACTGATCAGGAGGTAGATGGCATAGAATACCCCGGACAATAGTCCAAAACTAAAGCCGATATCAAAAGTAAGTCGGACAAAGAATTTAAATCCAACCAAGGTAACCATTCCCAAGAGGGCGATTAGGGTACCTATCCAAAAGTTGACCGAGGGTTTGGGCCTTAGAAATAAAAATGTTCCTACCCCTACCCAGACCGGGGACAGGTTCGTCAAAAAGGATGCTTGGGTTGCCGTGGATTCCTGAATGGCTATATTCCATACCGCAACGTCGGACCCAAAACATATTCCGCATATAACGGTAAGCAATAATGTTTTTCGATCCGGGATTTCCAATTGTTTGGTAAATAGGACATAGGGCAGAATGATCCCCAGGGCTATGGCCATCCGGTAGAATGCGGAAATAAGGCCGGGAGTATAATTGAGTTTCACCAATATTGGAAAAATGGAAATACAGATTATTCCAATAATTAGGGCGATACGTGGTTTTGTCATCATTTTTTTATAATGGACAAAATTAGGAAAATACTAAATGGAACCCTGTCCTTGTTGGCAATTTTATGGTTTTTATCTTGATGCCCACTATTTATTGGCACCGCCAAAGGGTATAATACCCCGAGGCTTGCCTCGAAATTAAAAATTTGTTTCCGACCAATGCCTCGTGTGCTTGCACCGAGGTAGTTTACTTTCCACTTAAAGGTTAAAACCCTGGCTAATTGGATTTGTAATCAAGTAGTTATCTATAAACCTTGGCTGTGCAAAGTTGGCTAAAGACAGTGTGGTGAATTCGTTTTTTTACAGCCTACGGCCCAACGCTGCCATTATTATTGTTTTTTAGCTATTTCCAGATGGTAGATCTCTCTTCCCAATTGTGCCAGAAACGGAAGTCCAATACTTTCGTACCCGTAGTTGTTGTCGTTGAAAACCCCGTTCCTATTGGTCAAAAGGGTGGCGGTAAGCATAAACTCCACATTGTTTTTATTGTCCGTTATATAGGCACAATCCGTAACGGTGCCATAGGCATTTCCCACCTTGTTGTATATTTTAAGGTATTCCGGAATGGTATCCCGGGTATCTCCGAACATAAAAAATTTGCAATAACCGTCGTAATAATCCTTGGCGTCATAACCTATATTTTTTGGCAGTTCGTACATGGCCTTAAGGAGAAAGCGATGTTGTTCTGGGCTGAGGTTGAATCGTTCGTTTTTCGGGAAATGTTCCGGGAAAATTATTCTTTTTAATACCTCGTTCTGGGTGCTAAGGGGATAATAATTTTTTAGACTAAAATTAAAGGGTTCCTTAACAAGGGCATTTTCTTCGTAATAGGCCGTTCCTTTTTTTATCCCGTTAAGGGCCAAGGGTATTGCGGGGGTGTTAATACTTGGTTTAGACCATCTTATTGTGGTGTCGTTCAAGTAGGTGATAAGCGGTTTTGTGGTTACCTCATAGGCGTTTTCCGTTGAAAGGCGATGGGAGATCCGTACAGGGGCTATGCCCTTGTCCCTTAAGCGTTGGTTTATTCGGTCCTGTCCCAAAAATTCAAAAAGTCGATTATTGGCCTCATTGTCACTTACCGCAAAAATCTTGGAGATTTCATTGGCAAAGGTCGTTTCCAGGGAGTCCCCTTCCACATAGAATTGGGTGTACAGGTCCAGGGAATCCGTTTCGTTCAGTTTTTCCAGGGTCAGTATGGCCGTTAGGATTTTGACCGTGCTTGCAGGGTAGAAATAGTTGCTGTCGTTTACCTGGAAATCGTAATCCGTAAAAATTACGCTGTCCCTGTGCCTGTCGATCCGGGTGTACCTTACCTGTAGCTCGTATAGGGACAGGCTATCCATAACCTTCCGTATTTTTGGATTGCTGGAGGCCAGGGCCATTTTTAATAAATCAGGGTCCTCGGTGCGGACAGTGCATGAAACAAGCAGGGTAGTTATTGTAAGAGTGAAAAAAAATAATCTTCTGCCCATCTGTTTTATTATCCGGTTAAAGTTTAAATCCTTGCCTGATCCAAGTCGGGCAGGCCTGCCTTTGCCAGCAGTTCAGCTCACGTTAGTTTTCTATACACTTTTATAGTCTAAAGTGAAAACTGTTTTTTTTGCCTACGGCCTATTATCTATAAATATAATTCCGTTCCAAAACCTTGATATGATCTAATCACTTGTGGTGTAGACTTCACCGCGATGCGGTTTTAAGGCATCCCTAACGGTAATCATCTCGGCTTCGTTTACCACCAGATATGCAATGGAGTGCATGTTACTTAGGTCCCTATGTCCTGTAATGTTCAACGTTAAATTTTTGGCCAACACATATTCTTCAAGATGTGTTTTATGGTGAATTGCCGTATTTTGGGCCGATTCGCCCCTAAAATCCCAAATAAGTTTTATCAGTCTGTCCGCCATGGTATAGAACTTATTTAAACTTTTCCCAATTGGCTAAAAAATCGCTCTTTTTCGCCCACTTTTCACCTTTTTTTTGTTCCGTAGCTCTGCTATGCAACTCAAAAAGGGATTCAACTGGACAAAAAATTACTGATTTTCGCTTCAATCAGAAAAATTTAAATGAGTTCATAAAATTAACAATAAAAGGAATAACATAAGAAAGAAACCTTTCAATAAATGTTCGGGATTTTTAATCTAAATAATTTACCAAAGGCTCTGTTTCGGGATAACCAATACACCTCTCCTTGGGAGAGGTCAGAACTGCCTTTTCGGGCAGTTCTGGGTGAGGTTAAATACTTTTGGCCCTAAGGTCAAAACGAAACGGGCGAAACCCGCCAGAATAACCTTGCCG
>CBFGWQ010000258.1:0-4412 GCA_965652575.1 uncultured Arenibacter sp.
AATCATGCTGTCGAGAGCCGAATTCAATGACAAAACAAACTTAACCTAACACTAATAATGGGTAAACCGTTAAGTTTTCTTTAAAAAGGAAATGGTCTAGGCCAAATTAAGTAATTTTATACTATGGCGATCAATAAAAGAAAAGGGTTTCGTTTTTCCAATTATGAGGCCCCCGAACAGACTCCTTTCGAGAAGCTTTTTGATATATTCAAGGAACTGATTACACATACTTCGGGAGATGTGGATGAGGCCTTGGATTGGTTAAGGGAGCTGGACAAGGAGTACGAACTGACCGATAGTAATTATACCATTGATGATTTTATAGAAGATCTTAAAGCCAAAGGATTTCTTAGAGAGGAGCCCAAAGAAGGTGATGGCGATGGTTCCGGAGGGCAAAAGGCAGATCTCTCCATAACCGCCAAAATGGAACGTATTATTAGGCAGGCGGCCTTGAATCAAATTTTCGGCAAGATCAAACGCAGTGGTTCGGGAAACCATAAGACCGGCCTGTCGGGCAGGGGGGACGAACATATGGGAGAATATAGGGAATATAGGTTTGGCGACAGTCTGGAACGGATTTCCATGACGGAGAGTTTAAAAAATGCCCAGATAAACCATGGGATGGGCAATTTCCACTTAAGCGAAGAGGATTTAGTGGTAGAGGATACCCAATTCAAAGCGCAAATGAGTACCGTGCTGATGATCGATATCAGCCATAGTATGATCCTTTATGGCGAAGACCGCATTACGCCTGCCAAAAAGGTAGCTATGGCCTTGGCGGAACTCATCACTACACGTTATCCGAAAGACACCCTGGAAATTTTGGTTTTTGGCAACGACGCCTGGCCCATTCCAATAAAAGATCTACCTTACCTAAAAGTAGGCCCCTACCATACCAATACCGTTGCCGGCTTGCAATTGGCGATGGACATGCTCCGTAGAAAGCGAAATACGAACAAGCAGATCTTTATGATTACGGATGGAAAGCCCAGTTGTATCCGATTGGCCGATGGTACCTATTATAAAAATAGTGTAGGCCTGGACGATTATATCGTGGAAAAATGCTACAATATGGCCAGACAGGCCAGAAAGCTCCATATACCCATAACTACCTTTATGATTGCCAAAGACCCCTATTTAACGCAGTTTGTACGGCATTTTACGGAGGCCAATAAGGGAAAGGCCTTCTTTACCGGTTTAAAGGGACTTGGTGAAATGATATTTGAGGACTACGAGCAAAATAGGAGAAAAAGATTAAAGGGATAATTGACGAAAAACAAAAATTGGCAAAAGCTGTTAAGCAGCATACCCTATTGACCGCCACGGACAGGGAGACCTAAATATAAATATTTACAGATGAAATTGAACCATAAAGAAATCACCAACCTGGGAGAACTTAAAAAAGCTGGGTACCAAACAAAAAAAATAAAGGATGAGTTAAGGGCAAACCTTATTGAGAAAATAAAATCGGATGAAAATACCTTTCCCGGGGTTTGGGGCTATGAAAATTCTGTAGTACCGGAATTGGAAAGGGCCATATTGTCCAGGCACAACATTAATCTATTGGGACTTAGGGGCCAAGCCAAAACACGTTTGGCCAGGCTAATGGTAAATCTACTGGACGAATATATTCCAATAGTTGCCGGTTCCGAGATAAATGATGATCCCATGGGCCCAATCTCGCGCTTTGCCATTGAAACTATTGCGGAACATGGCGACCTAACACCTATTTCCTGGCTGCACAGAACCGACCGATTCTATGAAAAATTGGCTACCCCGGATGTTACGGTGGCCGATTTAATAGGCGATGTGGACCCCATCAAAGCCGCCAACCTAAAATTGTCCTACGCAGATGACAGGGTTATACATTTTGGAATGATCCCGCGTGCCAACCGTTGCATTTTTGTAATCAACGAACTACCGGACCTACAGGCAAGGATACAGGTCTCCCTTTTTAATATCCTACAGGAGGGCGACATCCAGATAAGGGGATTTAAACTTCGCCTGCCATTGGACCTGCAATTTGTATTTACCGCAAACCCGGAAGATTATACCAATAGGGGCAGTATAGTAACCCCTCTGAAAGATAGGATCGGGTCCCAGATATTGACGCACTATCCGGAGGACATCGAAACCGCTCGTAAAATTACGGAACAGGAATCCAAATTGGATAAACGCCAAAGCGAGGCCATTTATGTTCCGGATCTGGCCAAAGATCTCTTGGAACAAATAAGTAGGGAAGCCAGAGGAAGTGAATATGTTGATGCCAAAAGTGGCATAAGTGCCAGGATGAGCATAACTTCCTTCGAAAATTTAATGAGCACTGCAGAGCGAAGGCTGTTGAAGAATGGCCAAGAAACTACCATGATAAGATTAAGCGATTTTATGGGGGTAATTCCCTCCATTATCGGTAAAATTGAATTGGTGTATGAAGGGGAACAGGAAGGTTCGGGCAGTGTTGCAGAAATATTGATCGAAGATGCCGTAAAATCCCTCTTCCAAAATTATTTCCCGAAGATAGATAAATTGGAACGCAAGGATGCCGAAGGCCCTTATGATGGATTGGTAGGTTGGTTCTTTGATGGCGAAGGCTTTGATCTTTTGGATGATGCCACCGATAAGGAATACAAGGAAAAACTGGATAGTATTGCCCCCCTTCAACAATTGATGGCCAAATACCAACCTGAGATTAAAAAAGAGGACACCTATTTCCTAAAGGAATTGTTGTTGTGGGGACTTGTTGCCCATAATAAATTGAGCAAGCAGCGGTATACCATAGGGTATCAGATAAAAGATGTGTACGGCAGTTTTATACGGGGGCTGTAATAAGTAACTTTATTACTCCCAGGCATCGATATGATTATTCAAGTAATCAAAATCATACTTGCCTACCCTTTGTCTCCTAATTATAAACGACCAAACGGTAAGTAGGACCAAAAGGGCCTGGAATGTAATAATCAAGATGCCCATGGGTACAAAAGTACTTGGAATAACATGGTCCTGAAATTCATTTTGGGAACCAAGTGTTAAAAAGGTCCCATAAATATTATATGCATAGACCAGTACCATTCCGTACATGACATACTCAATATTTTTCATGATCATATCCGGATATTCATTTTCGGTGATCTTAAACCATAGGACATACAAATAAAGAAAGTGGATCATTGTCAATAAAGGAAAAATATAACTCTCAAACCTATTAAAAACAAAGGTATTTCCATACATACTATAAAAACCAAGAATTGTTAAGGTTACCAATGAAACAATGGTCAGAATAATATTAATTTTGGGAGTGGTTCGTTTAACGGAATTTTCCATAATCAAGGTTTAAGGATTTTGATAATTTTCAGCATAATTACAATTTAATTCTTACTCGATATGAAAAATTTCGTTGAATATATAGAAATTTAAGGTAGAAAAATAGAGGCTCGGACGAAGTGCCGAAAAGCACGATGAACTCCAGACCATCAAATTTAAGATTGAGTTCCAGGATCAAACAAAAATCCGTCCTTATAAAAAAGGGTTTGTACGGATATAAATAGCAACCTATAAACCAGATGCAAACACCCCGATTTTATTATTTAATCCATGTCCAGTTTTTGGGTTTCCGCTATAGTGGCTGGCAAAAGCAACCGAATCAAAAAACGGTAGAGGGTATGCTGGTCAAGACCTTAAAATTTGTGCTGCCCAATTCCAAATTCAAAATTCTTGGGGCCGGACGAACAGATGCCAAGGTATCTGCCCTGAACACGGCATTCGAATTGTTTTTGGACAAGGAACCCTTGGAGGACCTTCGGGAATTTATGCATTATTTTAATATGAACCTACCTCCGGATATTCGTGTCATCAGTATAGAACAGGTCAATGAAAACTTTAATATCATCCAAGAAAGCAAGCTAAAGGAATACGTCTACCTGTTTTCGTTCGGACAAAAAAACCACCCCTTTTGTGCGCCTTTTTTGGCAAACATCATGGATGAACTAAATGTGGATCTAATGTCGGATTGTGCCCGATATTTTATTGGCACCCACGATTTTTCCTCCTATACGGCCCGACTCCAGCCCAATACAAAAGTACTAAGGACTATTGAGTCGTGCGAAATAAAACCAAACGAAATTTTGACGGCCAATTTTTTCCCTGAGGTGAGTTATGCCCTGCATATTACAGGGGAAGGGTTTATGAGATATCAGATCAGGATGATTATGGGGGCATTGATTCAATTGGGCAAGGGCGAACTTACGGCAATGGATATAAAAAAGTCCTTGAAAAAGGATAACGATACGGTATTGACCTATGTAGCTCCCGGCTCCGGACTATTATTAAATCATCTGCAGTTCCAATAAGCGGCAATAAACGGTAGGCGGTAGGCGGTAGGCGGTAGGCGGTAGGCGGTAGGCGGTAGGCGGTAG
>CBFGWQ010000259.1:0-4387 GCA_965652575.1 uncultured Arenibacter sp.
ACAACTTCTTTACATAAATACAAAATACATCCTATACCCCGTTATTTGGCATAAAACCGATGAAATTTTGTATCCCTTATTTGAATATTGACCGGGGAAACATTATACATCAATGCATTGGCAAAAGAAGCCCTAAATCCGCCTTTTCTTGCTCCGAAAGGGCATGCCACCTTTGTTTCCCTTTCTGTCCTACCAAAAAAGATACTGCTTTTCCATAAGGGCGTTGATGCCCCTATTCTCAAATTTCGATAAGATATTAAGTTGAATCCAAATAGCTTCATATATGTTGTTAATAATCAACAATTTACACAAAAAGTATATACCATACATTTTATCTTTATTTTGAACTATAACTAAGACTTCCTACATAACCCTACGTTCAAATTTGATGCACTTCCGCTTTTAACAAGGCCGTATCCAGCACCAAATAGGTGGCGGGGATATCCATCAGCGTTCCCCCATGATAGCCCATAATGGCCCCCGGATTGATCAGTAGGGTGTTGCCCACCATTTCATCATGCACTACGGTATGATTATGTCCGTAACATACAATATTGAACCCTCCGTTCTCCGCAATTGTCCTCGCTTTATCCGGATAGTGGTTCATGGCCACTGTACGCCCGTCCAAAAGACTTTTAAAATATTCCCCATGAATGTGGATATTCGAATATTTCTTTGAGTTTGCCATGATGGCCGCAACATCCCCATCGTTATTGCCAAGTACCATATGGATAGGTCCGGAATACGCCCGCCCCAATAAATGTATGACGAAGGGCGAACAAAGGTCCCCACAAAAGAGCATCGCTTCGGTAGCCTGTAGTTCGGGCCTGGCCAAGGCCTTTTGCAGGTTCCAGATATTGTCGTGGATATCGGACATTAGGGCAACTTTCATTTAAAGTATCTTTTTTAATGTTATGATTGTAGCATATCGGTTTATAACAATCGTTTATTTGAACCTGACCAACCATTCAATTCCAATTTTTTATCGGTTTGCGGCTTCCTATAAAATAGTTCTCTAATAAAGGTCCTAAAAATTGTAGCCGGAAAAATCCCGATCGGCAACCATAAATGTATCCATAATTTCAATAATTTTCTGCCATTGCACAACCCTATCCGAAATTAATTTGATTTTCCATAGTACATGACAAAATTAAATTTTGCAAGATTTTCCTCAATTTTTACCCTAAATCCAATGGAACACCTATAGCATTGGATGCTCCCCGGGTTCCATAGGAATCCAAAATACTTTCCGGAATAGCCTGGATTATCCAAAATGTGACCAGTGATGGCTGCCTACATAATTTTGCCATGTTCCATTAGTAAAAAAGAGTGGGCATAGATCTTATCGGGGCGACCCATCGCTACCATGGTGCAATTACCAATACAACTTAAGTTCCAAAATTCGGAGTGCTGAACGAAGCCGTATAAATCCTGCCAATATAAAGGATAATTAAAAATAGCTAATATATTAACTATTTTATGTATATTTATATATAAATGGTTAATATATTATCCTTTTTATGAATAAATATAGCATAGATAAACTTCCACGGGATATTCGTTTGGATATTGCGGACAAACATAAAAAGCTTAGGAAACAGAAAGGACTTTCCCAAAGTGAACTTGCGGAACGTTCCGGGGTATCCCTTGGGAGTTTAAAAAGATTTGAAACCAAAGGACAGATATCCTTGGAGTCCTTATTGAAATTGGCCTTTGTATTGGGGCGGTTGTCCGATTTTGAAACGGTGTTGAAACCTGAAGATGACCTTCGGCATATCGAGAAATTATTTGATTCAAAAAAGAGTAGCTAATGAAACCGATCCAGCAACTACAGGTTCATCTTCGTTTTGCCGAAACACCTATATCCGTTGGTCAAATGGTCTACGACAAGCGAACTATATTCTTTAAATACAGTCCGGATTTTCTTGAAAGGGGATTAGATATCTCTCCCTTTAAATTGAAACTTTCAGACCGTATTGTAACTTCTGAAACCAATATCTTTGAGGGACTCTTCGGAGTATTTAGCGACTCGCTCCCCGACGGTTGGGGCAGGTTGTTATTGGATAGAACATTGTTGTCAAAAGGAATATCCCTAAACCAGATCACCCCTTTGGACCGTTTGGCATATATTGGCTCAGGGGGTATGGGCGCGCTAACCTATAGCCCAAATTTAAGCCCTGGGGTTCAGGCCGATAAACTATTGCAGCTGGACAAAATATCCCAGGAAATGAATAAGGTTTTGGAGGGTACCCCTTCAGAAATAATAGAAGAACTCTTCCAACTTGGGGGTTCTTCGGGAGGGGCCAGACCAAAAATATTTGTGGGTTACAACCCAAAAACCAATCACCTCGTACACGGGCATTCGTCACTTCCAAAAGACTACGAACATTGGATCATAAAGTTCCCATCTTCGACCGATCTGCCCGATATTGCTCAAATAGAGTATGCATATTATAAAATGGCCCTGGATGCGGGAATAGAAATGTCCGAATGCAAATTATTCGAAAGCCCATCCGGAAAAAAATATTTTGCGACCAAAAGATTTGATAGGGTATGGAATGACCGTTTACATCTACATTCCGTAAGCGGACTTTTAAATGACAATTTTCGGTATAGCAACTTGGACTATGGCAATGTTATGGATTGTGCTTTTCGACTTGAAAATCATGTTGCTGCCTATTCAAAGGTACTTCGATTGGCTGCATTTAATGTGTATAGCCATAATAGGGACGATCATAGCAAAAATATATCCTTTCTAATGAACGCAGCCGGAGAATGGAAATTGGCTCCCGCCTATGACCTTACCTTTTCAAATTCATTGCACGGCATGCACAGCACTATGGTGGCCGGGGAAAGTAAAGCCCCAGGCCGGAAACACTTGTTGGAATTGGCAAATACCTTTGAAATAAAACATCCCGAAATCATTATCAGCGAAGTTAAAAGTATAATTGCCAACTGGGAAATTTATGCCAAAAATTGCGGTGTTGGCAATGATTCAAAAAAAATAATCACCAAAGCTTTGACTGAAACTGGCAAGGAGTAGGAATTGAACGGTGAGATAGTGACGATTATCAAAATTCTAAAACAACCGAAAATATGTATTGAAATCCACAAAATTACTTTTTCTTTTTCCTTCCCCACCAAATTAGGAAACCGGTAACCGGTAAACTTGCGGAAACCAAACTGGCGAAAAAGGCCAAAATTTTGCCCGGTAAGCCCAATATACTGCCCACATGGATATCATAATTTATAAAAGTCACTTTCTCAGCATTGTTTTTATCGTTCCAACCTACTGTTTTTAGGTGTTTCCCCGTATACTGATCAAAGTAAATAACTGTATCGTCAAAACGGGAGGTCGACTTAACAAATACCGTTTGTGGCGATATGGAATCTTTCGGGATGCTAATCAAATACCGAACGGCATTTGGGCAACGCCTTTGGGCTTCTTCGTATATTAGGTCAATGGGGCTATTGGCAGTGGAATTGGCAACATTGGAAGTAACAATTTCTCTGATAGGTTCAATAAGCTTGCCCCGGTTGGCTAGCCAGCCAACACTGTTTTCAAACCAATCAAAAGCCCATACCAATCCGGTAAGGGCAACGATCAATGCAATAACCATCATATAATACCCCACAATATTATGCAGGTCATAATTTTTCCGCCTCCATTTTGTGGTCGATTTCCAACGAAACCAAAAGCGTTGCTTCGCCGCACTTTTATTTTTTGGCCACCATAGGATAAGCCCGGTGATCAATGATATAACAAAGATTATAGTTGCTATTCCAACGATAGGCTGTCCAATCTCGGTGGTCAATAACAAGCTCCAATGAAACCACATGACTATCCGGAAAAACTCAAATTCACTGTTTTTAATTTTAAGAACTTCTCCTGTATACGGATCAACAAAAGCATCCTGACGCCCTTCTATACCTTCCCAGTACCAAATTTTATGTTCCACGGGTTTATCTGTGAACGATCGAAACATATATGACCTTTCTTTGGAGTTGTGCACCACAATACTACTAACTGGTTTTTTTTCTCCAAGGGCATTTTTTGCAGTTGTTAACAACCCACTTATGGGAAGAGGTTCCTTTTCTACTTCCTTTACTATATAATGGTCGGCATATACAATAGGTCTTAGCTCTTCCTCAAATACATATAGGCATCCCGTAACTCCTAGTATAAAAACAATGGCACCCGATGCGAGCCCCAACCACAGGTGTATTTTCCGTATACTTTTTTTAAACATTTGCTCTATTGACACGAAGCATTTCGCTTTAAAAATTTTAATAAAGGCACCTCCAGAAACAAACGAAAGTGCCTTTATCGATTAAAATTTATAATTGACGGACAACCTCCAGTTGGCACCGGGCATGGTAATGTAAC
>CBFGWQ010000260.1:0-4365 GCA_965652575.1 uncultured Arenibacter sp.
CCCTGGGAGTCCTTAACAATTCTCCGAACTTCATTATGGGAAAGCCCATCTACTGTAGTTATATGCTGAAATTTATATTCTTGGGACGAACCAACATATGAGGTTATCAAAAAAAAATAAATCAGAACAGCATAGTTTTTTTGCATCTTCATATTTACTTTTGAAAACAAGATACAATATGTATTGCATTTTCAAAACATGTAAAAAGTTAATTCAACCCCTTTATTTGTGAACTATTTTATTTAGGAAAATTTTGTATCCGATAGGGCAAAATCTATATAGGCGTTCATTCTACGACCAACCATGTATATGAATTTGCAGGTATTCTTACCTTAACATTTATTTCATACTCCCTGTCCAAATTATATTTTTTCCGTGTCCCTTCCTTTTCCCGAACATAGGCTGTCTTGCTTATTCCCGTATAGTATAGGGGGAGTTTTATCTCCCTGACCATATCCCTGTCCAAAGGGTTGAAGACCATGACCAATCCCTTCTCCTTCAATTTAGGGTTGGCATGTAAAAATCCATCCCAATCCTTTCCCGAAGGTCTTTTCAAATGGACTATATCACTATTTAAAATATCCCTATACTTTTTGTACCAGTCAATAACATTGGTCACTACAGTTTTTGTCTCCGGAGTATCATAAAGCCTTGGACCTCTATAACAGGCCTGCACTCCAGCTCCATAATTTTGCATCATATGGCTTTCGTATTCTGCCAGGTGATCATTTAGGGGTTCCAAGGTTGCCTCCTCACCGCCACCATGGTATTCCGTAAGCGGCACAAAGGTCCATGACATACTGGGAATCGTTTTCCATAGACCATCATATAAATTCTGCCTGCCCAAGACCAATTGTCTTGCCCTGGGAAGTGACCAATTCACCTCCCTGTAACCTATACCTGTTTTGTTGGTGCCCGAATTTATATAAAAATCGGGTACGTTCATGTAAATCCCCTGAGCCCTCATCCACTTGTACAAACCCTGGATCTGGGCATACTGTTTCCATTGCGAATCCTCCAAACCGTTATGATGGGCATGGGTAGTGGATGCACATACATTTCCTGGGTAGGAACCATCGTTTTCAAAAACGCTCATCCCCGTTTCATTAAAAAAAGTCTTGATCTTTCTAAAATAATTATACCCCCAATCGGAACTCAAACATGGTGAGGATCCAAATATCATTCCCCCACGCTTCCCGGTTTCCGGATTTATTACATCTACCTCATCACTGATCCACCTACTGGAAAGTAGTGAATACCCTCCCAATTCTATTCCTTTGGATTTTGCATAATCCACATATTCTCTGAATTTTTTGTAATATTCCGGTGATTCCTTTTCCATATCCAATCCACTGCCAAAACTCAAAATGATCATCTCATAGCCCACTTCGGCACATTGATCCACTGCCTCCTTTATTTTTATAGGGTCTGTAGAGGTAAGGTGAAGAAAAATAGGGTTCTCCGTGGTCCAAGGAGAAATGGTCCTGTACATCTTTCTGATAAACAGACCTTTCCGCTCCTTATCATAACTATCAAATGGTGTTTCCCATACCCTAAAGGTGGTAAGGGTATCCCCAATGGCAATGGCCGTATTGGGGCCCAACGGAGGTTTCACCTCCAACAATGCCGGTAATTGCATGGCATAATTGGTCTGTGATGTGTAGCGTGGGTCCGTTTCCCAAAAGGTAGTCCTGTCCGATGTTTTTTGTTGCATGGCACCAAAGGCATAATCCGTTTCGATATGGATATTCGGCTTTTCAAAATACCGGGGCACGTCTACCAGGCTTTCTCCCTCCACCATGGCCAATTGCTCCAATTTAAACTCATTTAATTGCACCATAATATCCCCTTTATTGATTACCTCGATCCACTTACTAAGGGTTGGGATACCGTCGTACAATGCGTAATGGACTTTTACCAAAATCCCATTCCTGGCCAGTGTAAAGATAAGCTCTTTGCCACTGGGCATATGCGGATTGGATGCCCATCGTACACGTTTCCATTCCAAGCGGTCACTAATATCCTTGACCTCAAAATCCTGGATCATAAAAGAATTTGGGGCTACCAACATGGTATCCAACCACTCCATTAAGGTATATCCATATTCCGGTTGACCGCTCAGCCCGCCAATGGTATACTCCTTCCCGTCCAATACCAAGGTTCCTTCATTGGAAACACTGCGCAAGAGGCTTTCCCCTGTCATTTGATTCACATAATCAATGGTAGCCAAATTGGGCAGGAGGCGAAAGACCCGCGCCACCAAACCATTGGTCAAAACAATATCCTTTCCCGTACCGGATCTATATACGGCGGCTTTGGCCCGGTCATTATTGATAAGCCAATCATATTCAGGCTGTTGTAAAGGAATTTCCATTTCCGGCAAATTGGAGATCAACTCTTTAAGCCCTGAACTAATTTCTTGTGATTGTTCCGGTATTTCCCCTTGATAATCGTAGGCTACCATAATGGGGGGCACCTCAAAATAAGTAATTTTCGGATCTGCCCAAACCGCGTGGTCCCCGCTCTCCCCGTCTCCTGCATCGTCCACTATCATTTCCAGTATTCCGCCTTTTACAATAATATCGACCTCCTTGAAGGGTTGGCCTTTCCTCATAATTCCGCTATGGTACACTTCTTTTCCATTGTGGAGCAAAATAAATTTTACACTTCCGCTACTTACCCCTCCTTCGTTTCCTTCTACTCCCACAAATTGTTTTTTGGTATCGGAAATCTCATAAAACATACGTTTTCCATCGGTCAAGGGAATGGATGTGATCATTTCCGAATTATAATCTATTTTGGAATCGTTCACCCCCACTTTGGCTGTAAACCGCTGTCCGTCATTGACCTTAATTTTAATTTTTGATACGGAATGGACTCCAATCCCTTTTTGGAACCGCTCCCCGGCTATGGACAATGGTTCTCCCGTTATCGATTTATTCTTGGCGGGAGCACTATAGGTTTGCTGTGCCAGGGAAATCTGCATTTCACCAACTTCCACTATATTTTGGGCATTTGCAACCAAACAGGACAAAATCATATAAGCTAACACCAATACTGTCCCTTTTAAATTCATAAGACCATTCATACCTTACTGTTTTCTATAAACAATATATTCTATTTCCAACTCTTTCCAACAATAAACGATCATTTAGTTTATTAAAAACCTAATAGAGGTGATTTAAAATTGGATGCAAAGTAAAAAAACAAGGATAGGGCAACTATCCCCACCAATCGACCTAAAAAATAAAATGGGACTATTTTTGGCCAAAACAATGTCCCAATTATCATTGGGACATGTAGTCTACAAAGTGTCAGAAGCTAAATACCGGAAAGAACAATATTCCAAAAGTGGAATTATGACGTGAATAACACCTTCGCTAAATGACATATATCATAAAATGTTAATTAATACCGCCTGAATTTTGTCTTGGAAAAATCAACCAAAACAATTATGAAACTAAAGAAACCTCTTAACGTTCTTCTATTTGTTCTTTTATGCGCCCAAACGAAGGCACAATTAACATTGGATGCCGAATTACGCCCGAGGTTCGAATACAGACATGGTTTTAAAACCCTGTTCCCCAATAATGAGGACCCGGCGGCCTTCGTTTCCCAACGGACCAGACTGAATACCAATTATGATGTTGACAAATTGTCTTTCTACCTTAGCCTACAGGACGTTAGGGTTTGGGGAGATGTAGCTCTACTAAACAGCTCGGATAAAAATGGGATCGGAATTCATCAGGCCTGGGGTAAAATTCAACTGGATCCCAATTTCTCCCTCAAGGTGGGGCGACAAGAAATTATTTACGATGACCAGCGAATTTTTGGAAATGTAGATTGGGCCCAGCAAGCTAGAAGTCATGATGCACTATTAATAAATTATTATGATCCAAAATACGCAATAAACCTTGGATTTGCATTTAATCAGGATGGGGAGCATTTAACCGGAACCACCTTGACCACACCGGAAACTTATAAGAGTATTCAATATTTATGGTCCCATAGGGAATGGAACAAATTCTCCGCAAGCCTTCTTTTCTTAAATAATGGCCTGCAATTTATTGATGATATCAATTCCAATAACAACGAAACAAGGTATAGCCAAACCCTTGGAACCCATTTAAATTATAAGACGAAAAATTTAAAATTAAACTCAAATCTTTATTACCAATTTGGAAAGGATATTGCCAACAACGACCTAAGTGCCTATCTCCTATCCTTGGAAGGGAGCTATAAAATTACCTCCAAAACCAATTTAGGACTGGGTGCGGAACTAATAAGCGGTAATGATAACGGATCCCCTTCCAACCAAAAAAACAGGGCCTTTAGTCCACTTTATGGCACCAATCACAAGTTTAA
>CBFGWQ010000261.1:0-4360 GCA_965652575.1 uncultured Arenibacter sp.
AACCTCAGGGCAAGCCCTGAACCCAATAAATCGACCCAAGGGTCGAGGTATTGAACCTAGATCCCGCCAAAAAAGGCGGGATTAGTTCAACTTTCAATTTTCAATGCGTCTTACCGACTTCTCAAAATTGAGTTTCACTAATAAAGTAACTTGTATAATAACGGGACAATTACAACACCACGTATCGGCATTGCCCTTATCCGGGTACTGAACCTAAGCTTTGACAAAAAAATACTCGTTTTTAAAAAAAATCCTTCCTGAACATCCAAACACTGTATTTATCCCGTATATAAAACACATACCGCTTAGGCGTCCATATATAAAAAAGTCCTTCACATTAAGATTGTGAAGGACTTTTCCCTTTCTGTAATATGCCAATTATTCACAATATTAAACAAGCTGATAAGGAATTATTCCAAAATTCCGTCTACAATACCATAGGCCAGGGACTCTTCTGCGTTCATCCAATAATCCCTATCAAAGTCCTTCATAACCTTTTCAAAATCCTGACCACAGTTTTCCGCCAATATTTTGGCACTTAGTTCACGGGTCTTTATAATTTCTTTGGCCTGTATCTCTATGTTCGAGGCCTGCCCCCTTGCACCACCGCTAGGCTGATGTATCATCACCTGGGCATGGGGCTGAATAAAACGTCTTCCCTTTTCCCCCACCGATAATAAAATGGACCCCATTGAAGCTGCCAAACCGGAACATATGGTAGATACCGGACTCTTTAATGCCTTAATGGTATCGTATATGGCAAAACCGGAAGTAACATAGCCTCCCGGACTATTAATGTACAATTGAATCTCTTTGCTGTTTTGCATGTCCAAATACAACAAACGATCAATTACATGCTTGGCGGAATCATCATCTACCATTCCCCAAAGAAAAACTTTTCTTTCGCCCAGCAATTTTTCGTCTATTGCCTCTTGTATCTTTCCTTTTTTTGAACTCATTTTTTGATTTCTTATTAGGTTTCAAAAATAATGAATTTATTGGGAATTATGGCAGCTAAATTATTGGCCCCTCCCGGATGAAAGGTTCAAGGTTCAAAGTTCAAGGTTTCAAGGTGTAACTTTAAACTGTGCTCAACTATAAGAATTTTGTCAAAAACCTATTATCTTTGATAAAAACCGAACATGAAAAAATCATTACTGGCCGCTATTTGCTGCACGCTTCTCCTAACTGGCTGCAAAACGGATAAAAAAACAGAAGTGACCGCTCCTAAAGCGGAACTTTCCATTTTGGACAAAGTAGCCAATGCACATGGCTTTGAACAATTCCGAAATGTGAAGGAAATTGCCTTTACTTTCAATGTGGATCGGGCAGACAACCATTCCGAGCGCAGCTGGGTGTGGAATACCATTACCAACGACATAACGTCCATCAACAAAGGGGATACCATTACATACAACCGCAATACAATGGACAGTACGGCCACAAAGATAAACGGCGGATTTATCAACGATAAATATTGGCTAATGGCCCCGTACAATCTGGTCTGGGACAAAAACAATATTACCTACGACCATAAAAGTGACGTGCCCGCCCCTATCAGCAATAACCCAATGCAAAAACTGACGATTGTCTACGGAAACGAAGGGGGCTACACGCCCGGTGATGCCTATGATTTTTATTTTGGCAACGACTATATGATCAGGGAGTGGGTATTTAGAAGGTCAAATCATCCAGAGCCTTCCCTGATCACGACCTGGGAAAATTATGCGGATATCAACGGCTTAAAAATTGCCGAGATGCACCAGAATGGGGACGGCAGTTTTAAGCTGTATTTTACCAATATTAAAGTTACTTCAAAAGCCCCATAAGATTCAGACCACTAATTAGCCCCTTCTTCCATGCAACCTTAAAATGGCCATAAGCACAATAATGGTGCATAACAATAGAATTACAAAGGTATACTTCAGGGAATAGCTCTCGGCTACAAACCCCAGCACTACCGGACCGATCAAGAAGCCTGAATAGCCCGTACCGGCTATAAAGGATACCCCTTGGGAAGAATCCACACCCTTTACGGTTCCCCCGATCCTAAAAAGCTCCGGAACAATTACGGAAAAGCCAAGTCCTATCAATGCAAATCCAAGAATGGCCATATAGGTATAGGTAGTAAGGACAAAAGCAAAACCTACAATGGCAATAGTAGCTCCCAGGGCCACTATTTTAACGGGTCCTATGGCTGCACTAATACTATCTCCCAGGAACCGCCCCAAGGTCATCATTACCGAAAAGGCTAAAAACCCCGTACCTATCAATTTTTCCGGGGCCATACTTACTTCCTGCAAAAACAATCCACTCCAATCCACGATAGCCCCTTCCCCCCCCATTACCACAAAGGAAATGATGCCAAGGACCAGGAGCGGTTTAAATAGTTTAAGGCTAAAAGGTTCTTTTTCGACCGGGGACGCTACAATATGAATATAGTGCCTGTGGAATATAAAATTGATCAGAAGTACAAAAATAACGGCATACAGCATATGCAATGCCGGATTATTGATCGTAAATATCAGAAAACTGCCCAGGCCGGCAATTACGCCTCCCAAGCTAAAAAAACCATGGGAGGCCGACATAAAATTTTGTCGGTCCTCCTTTTCAATTTCTGTGACCAGGGTATTCATGGCAATATCGGTAAAGCCATTGCCGGCCCCCAATAAAAAAAGTCCGGCCATTAATGAATAATAATTGGGCGCCAACAAGGGAAACAAAGCTGCCAAACTACTTAAGATTATACCATACCAGGTAGCCTTACCTACTCCCAGCCGGTTAATGATTTTGGCAGCCACGGGAAAAACGATGAATACGCCCAAGGACAGGAAAAATAGGGCGATTCCCAAATCGGCCTTATTGATACCCAATTTTTCCTTGACAGAAGGAATATAAATAGCCCAGGTACCGAACAAAATATTAATACTTGCAAATACCCATGAAGGCGCAAAATATCTAGGGTTGGAAAGAATAAGACGAAGTGACTTCATAAAAGGTCTGGCGGTTATAGTGCATTAAAATTTGAAGCCGGAAATTTAGCAATTAAAATGAAAAACGTAGGAGGCTCGCCCTACTAAACTTAACCCTTGGCCAAAATTCCCGATTTAAGAATTTGACCAAAATTGTACATATCGGCAAAGGAACAATAAAAAGGTGCTGGAGCCAGGCGAATTACATTGGGTTCGCGCCAATCGGTAATTACTCCGTTTTCCATTAGAAAGTGGAACAAGTCCTTTCCCTGACCGTGCAAAAATACGGAGAGTTGGCAGCCCCTATCCTCTGGGGTGATAATCTCAAAGGACCCTTCGGTCTCCTTATCTATCTCCCGAAGAATAAATTCCAAATAGGCCACAATAAAATTTCTTTTGGAAATCAGGGCCTCCATGCCCACCTCCTCGAACATTTCCAAAGAGGCCAGGTAAGGTGCCAGGGACAGTACAGATGGATTGCTCACCTGCCATGCATCCGCATTTTCCATAGGTTCAAACTCTGGTCCCATTAAAAATCTGGTCTCTTTTTTAGTACCCCACCAACCTTCAAACCTAGGAATATCGCTGCTATTTAGATATTTCTCGTGAACAAAAATCCCTGAAGCGTTTCCGGGACCACTGTTCATATATTTGTAACTGCACCAGGCGGCAAAATCTACTCCCCAATCATGTAGATTTAAGGCAACATTGCCCACTGCGTGTGCCAAATCCCATCCTACGAATGCCCCCTGTATCTTTGCCGCCTTGGTAATGGCCTCCATATTAAAGACCTGCCCATTATAGTAATTTACGCCGCCTATGAGCACTACTGCCAATTCCTCCCCAACCCCATTAATTTTATCAATAATATCCTGGGTATGCCAAAAATTTTCTCCCGGTCTTTTCTTGACTTCCACAATGGCGGTATTGGGATCAAAACCATGAAATTTAACCTGACTGGCCAACATATATTGATCGGAAGGAAACGCTTTTTCTTCACAAATAATCTTAAATCTCTTTTGGGTAGGCCTGTAAAAGGAGACCATTAGCATATGAAGGTTTACGGTCAAAGTATTCATTACAGAAACTTCTTGAATCTTGGCCCCTACCACTTTGGCCAAGGGTGCTGCCAACCGCTCATGATAATCCCACCAAGGTTTTTCGGCATGGAAATGGCCTTCCACGGCCATCTCCTTCCAATCCTTCATTATGGCGTCCACAAACTTTTGGGTGCGTTTAGGCTGTAGGCCCAAGGAATTTCCTGTAAAATAAATAACATCCTTACCCTTTACTTTGGGAAAATGGAATTCGTCACGGTATTTCCTAAGAGGATCCACGGCATCCAATTGTTGGGCAAACACTAACGAATTTTTAAATTCCATATCCTA
>CBFGWQ010000262.1:0-4341 GCA_965652575.1 uncultured Arenibacter sp.
ACCACTTCGTCCAGTTCCCTTACCGCAATGGAGTCTTGCAACCCACTGTCCGTTTCTTGGGCCGTAAGGATCAACCCTAGAAATTGGAACAAATAGACAGTTACATTGTTTTTATTTAGATTCATTAAAAATAAATTATGGACAAATATATTTCTTATTTTTAATGAATCTAAATAAAAATACTATTTTTGTAAAAAAATTAATCTAACACCTACAAAATGAAAAACACCATTTACATAGCCACCTTTCTCATAGCAGGTCTTCTTTCCGCCCAGAACAAGAAAAAACAGGATGCCGAAGCCATCAAG
This sequence comes from uncultured Arenibacter sp., assembly GCA_965652575.1. GTDB lineage: Bacteria > Bacteroidota > Bacteroidia > Flavobacteriales > Flavobacteriaceae > Arenibacter. Next base: position 309 of record CBFGWQ010000262.1, read on the forward strand.
AAAATGTGTGGCTGCTTTGAAGTGACCTTCAACTTTGCCGAAACCTTTAATTATAGTCAGGATTCACTGTACAAACCCTCAGCGACCAAATTGGATAAAGGCCTTGAATGGGCCCAACTGGTTACCGATGAAAAAAATAAAGTGGTCATACAACATATTCTACAAGTGGGAAATCCGGCCGAACCCTATATTGTAAAGCACTGGCGTCAGGATTGGCTATATGGGAACCAGGATTTTTATATATTCCAAGGGGATAACCAATGGGATTACGTACAAAAACCGAAAAAGGAAGTAGAGGGACAGTGGACACAAAAGGTGTACCAGGTGGATGACAGCCCCCGATATGAAGGCTCGGCCAGTTGGGTACACGTAGATGGGAAAAGCTATTGGGAAAACACTACCCCGGCTCCCTTGGCACGTCGTGAATATACTACCCGTAGCGATTACAATGTTCTGGTACGTGGCAATCGACATGAAATTACGGGATATGGATGGGTTCATGACCAGGATAACGACAAACTGGTACGTACCAAAAATGCCGAAGATTTCTTGCTGGCCAAGGAAAAAGGATACAACGTATATAAACGTGTGGACGATGGCCGTTGCCAGGCCGCAGCAGATTGGTGGAAGGAACACCAGGCAAAATGGGCAACCGTTCGCAACAAATGGGAAGAGGTCTTTGCCCGAAAGAAAAATTTGGCGCTAAGGGAAAAGGTAGATAATAAAGTACTCTACAAACACTTATTTGATGATAGCATTACCCGGGCCCAAGAGATAGATCCCATCATCGAGTCTTTTGTAATAAAGCCTTAAGATGCAGTTTAATAGTAATCCGATAGTATTCCCGGCCCTGGCCATAACCATCATGTTAAGCCTGTTCGCTTTTACACCTATAATTGAAAAGACCCCGGTAAAATGCATGATTCAAATGGTAAATTATACCGGGGAAGGAGCGTACCTGGTCGTTTCGCTTATAAATCCTGCCGGGGATTACGAGGAAACGCTTTATGTACAGGGCAAGGACCCGCAATGGTATAGTGAGATTAGCGGGTGGTGGCAGTTTTATGGTAGACGAAGGCCCAATATCGATGCCATTTCCGGGGAGACCATAGCCGGAGGGGAACGCTCCTTGGGTATCATAAATATTCCTACCCATAAAATAGATATGGGATATGGACTCCGGTTCGAAACCGCCGTAGAGGATCAGGAATATTATAAGATCGATGCACAGATCGACCTGACAACAGAAAACCTAAAGGCCCAAATAGAGGGCAAGGGATGGATACGCTATATAAGAATGATGCCCCAGTAACAGAATAGGATAGGTTCCCTAAGGCTAGCTATCTTATCATATACGGTGCGGCCCACTAATAATGGAACAGTGTGTTCTTTAGACCTCTGATGAAATTAAGATCCAATTATTTGACCGCCCCTTGATGGATTTTGACAACAATGGTCCGCTAATGTAAGGACAGCTACTAAAACTAAAGAAAATATGTGTCACAAGATCAATACCTTATCTAAAAATTGCCACGGACAACTGGATTATTGCTCCCATTGTAATGTTTTTCAGTTACACTTCAATAATATTTATATTGAATTTACCCAGCGGGAATTAAAGGCCTTTCAAAAGTTTGTTGTTGAAATAGATATAGAATATTGGAAAGCATGTTGCGGAAGGGCCTTCCTTAAACGCAAAATCCCGATACAGACAGTACAACAAAATTTGGTGCTAATGTTTGACCAACAAGAGTTGAACTCACTGAAAGATATTATTTTTCAGCATGCCCCAAAACCAAATATCCCCATTTCCGTATCAGAAATCGATTATACCACCTATTTAAACTAATACATAGTTACCAAAAACATGAAGTTCTGTAGAAACAACGATCCACATCACAATCTAAAACAATAAGCCATGGCCTGTGAAAGTAGTTTAATAATTACCAAAGGAGTTTTCAAGGCATTTCTTGAAGAAAATGGTCACCGAAAAACTCCTGAGCGATATGCAATCCTGGAAGAAGTCTATAATGCAGACCGGCATTTGGATATTGATTCCCTCTATATTCTAATGAAAAACAAGAATTATAGGGTAAGTCGCGCCACTCTTTACAATACAATGGAACTTCTATTGGAATGCCGTTTGGTACGTAAACACCAGTTTGGCAACAAGGTGGCCTATTACGAAAAATCCTTTTTTAAGAGCGAGCATGACCATGTTATATTAACGGACACCGGTGAGATACTTGAATTTAGCGACCCACGTATTGAATCTATCAAGGAGACCATTGAAGAAGTGTTCAATATAAAAATAGATAAACACTCCCTCTTTTTTTACGGGGAAAAGATCCAAAAATCGTAACCCTTGACCAACACGGATAATTAAAGCTACTTTACAAAAAGGAATTGGCTGGGGTCAGGTTAACAGTAAGCTAAAGACAATAGGCAAAAAGGTTGCCTTAAACACTTTTACCTCAATCATAAAAGCGAACACAAACAGGAGGGGTGCCTCCTATCCCGTTATTTGCAGTCGCAACAAAAGGCAATAATCCCCATGCTACCGTTTCTTTTAGCTAAAACCAGAATTTTAATTCCTGTATAAGCAAAAGCGGTTTGTTCCCGAAAAACTGAAGCCTAATCAAGATTAAATTTTATCAGGTTCACATCAATGATCAGAATTGAAAATATTTTTATCCAACTTTTAATTACGAATCAAAATATAATCTAATTTTAAACCATAATCTCCTTAAATATATGGTTAAAATATCTGTTTTAACTCGAATTTCAATCTTCTTCACCTGTTGTTCTTTTAGTTTGTTATTCCTTGCAAATTGCTCCAAGGAAGAAAGCTTATCCATGGGAGAAAGCGAAACAGACCCAAAGCCAGAAGTACCTGCTTTGACCGATTCCTATACATACACTGCCCTAAGAAATGACGGGACACTTTTCGAAATTGGTAATGAAACAGGGGTAATAAAAAAAGTTGGTAAAATACCTCAGATTACATTTAACCTTGCATTTAATACGGTAACCAGTTCTGAAAGTACTACCTATATGTATGAATGGATGCCAGAAATTATTTCTGATGGCAGTACAACTGGATTTAGAGGGCAGTTATGTGAACTTGATCATAAAACACTGAGCTCCAAATGTACCGTTTTGGATTTTTCAAACAATGGTATTCCGGAATATGCCGGTCTAATTGCCTTGGATTGGGATTTTGAGCATAAACAATTAATAGGTATCGTTAGGGATATCGTAAATGGTTCAAGTGGAAATCTTAATTACCTGGTTCGTATTGACCCCCAGACATTGGCAATTACCTATACCGGGATTCAATTTGTACAAGATTTTATAAATGCTACCAGTCTAGTAGGGAATACCTATTATATTTCAAGTAGGCTGAACACTTTTAACAGGGAGCCCATATTTAGTTCCTTAGACCTTTCCACGGGCACCCAAAATATTATAGGTACATCAAATTTGGATTCCCCACCATTTCTATTATCCCAAAACAAGGGTGCCAAAAAATTATTCGGCTTGGCCTGGAAGTTCAATACAGGATTTACCAATGCCGCTGTCCCAATTGTTTTTGATATTGATAGCCAAAAATTTGAAAAATTGCCCAATACAACTAGCATCAGTTTTAAACAAGATGTTGGCAAAAGTTTTTTCAACTCGTTCAGTAATGAGCAAATAGTGTTGATCGATAGCGAAAAGGGCGGCCTACTAACTTATAACTTCGATAACAACACCATAAAAATTATTCAGCTTTCACCGCTTATAAATGAGCTGTCCAGTCTTGTCGCCATTATAAACGTAAAATGATTTGGTTAATTACAGCAACTTTTTGAGTAAGGTGGATGGTCGTTTCGAAACGTATCACTAAGAAAAGACGGCAATTGTAATTATGTTTCCGGGTTTCCCTTCCCATATCCATAAGGTTATTAATGTAACCTATTTCCATTGGCCTTATCCCATTTAAAATATTTCAAGAAGATGTAATATTAAAACAACAATAAAACCTATTTTT
>CBFGWQ010000263.1:0-4339 GCA_965652575.1 uncultured Arenibacter sp.
TTTTTAGCATGGCCCAAGGCAACTTTTTTTAAAGTTACACAAAAAAATGGGAATCTGTAATCTAAATAATTCCCCGAAAGCTCCTTTGCGCCTTCATCTGGTCATTTCGGAGGGATTGTCATTTTCGACAGTTTTTGTCTTCTTCGGTCAAAATGATGCCAATCTATCGGTATGGCAAAACCTATACCGAGTATAGTCGAAGAATACCTCTACGATCCTGTCTGGAAGGTAGTCGGCTTCAAGTAAATTTTATTTTAAATCCTCCGGCGGAAAGGCCCGGGGGTGCTTGGTTTTAAGACTCTATATTTCCTGCTCGAATAGTTGGTGCACTTAAAATTATTTTGCGTGAAGCTATTTATTATCAAGCAGGTTATTTTCTTATCCAATTTGCTATCTTTCAAATTGATTTACGTACTAAAGAAAGTTTGAACAAGTCAATAAAAAACTGGTCGAATGAAAATAATTATATACTATTTTATATTACTATTCTGTTTACTATCCTGTAAGAGCAATCAAACGTCCACTGCAATGATCGATCAATACAATCCGGTTTGGGACACCCCTAGTGAATTTGCCTCTGGATCAATGCCTTTAGGCAATGGGGATATCGGCGTAAATGCATGGGTCGACAAAAGGGGTGACCTCCTATTTTATATAGGAAAGACCGATGCTTGGAGTGAAAATGGGCGATTATTGAAAGTCGGAAAAGTAAGGGTTTCGTTTTTTCCAAACTTGGTTGCCCCCCCATATTCCATTCCGTCAGGAACTTCATTTTAGCAAAGGTGAATGGATCGTAGAAATGGGAGAAGATGGCAATCGACGAAAAATAAGTATGTGGGTAGATGCAAACCACCCAGTAATCCATGTGGATATTGAAGGGGATAATGCATATGAAGCTATTGTGGGCATCGAACCTTGGAGAACAAAAAGGCGTAAGGCAACGGAAGAAGAAATGCACTCTTTCTGGATGCATACTCCTGATGTAAGCTCCCGAACGGATATTTACATCGAACCTGACACGATCGTTAATAGAACAGAAAATCAAATTTGTTGGTTCCATCACAATAAACGTTCGGTATATAAAGAGACTATGCTGTTACAGGGATTGGACTCTATTTTTCAAGTAGATGAAGATCCCCTGATACATAGAACCTTTGGCGGATTAGTGCGTGGTAAGGATTTTATTAAGGTCGATACCAAAACATTAAAATCGATTAAAAGGAATAAAAATCAAAATTTCTCGGTTTACTTGCTAACTACTGAAAAAGATCCGGTAGGAGTATGGATGGAAAAAATAAATAAAAATGTCGTACAAATCGAAGCTATCGATATCGGTATTAGAAAGGATAACCATAGGACATGGTGGAATTCATTTTGGAACCGCAGTTGGGTACACGTTTCAGGAAGTGATAGTATAGAGACCAGAAATATCTCCTTGGGATGGTTTGCCAATCGATATCTTTCCGCATGTGGGGGAAGGGGATATTATCCGATCAAGTTCAATGGTTCCATTTTTAATGTGGACGGAGAATCCGGGATACAATCCGGATCACGCGGTTTTATAAAAAACTGGGATGCCGATTATCGTGATTGGGGAGATCCCTATTGGTTCCAGAACCAGAGGCAGATATATTGGCCCATGCTTACTGCCGGGGACTACGATATGATGATGCCATTTTTTAAAATGTACCGGAACGCATTGCCACTTGCGAAAAAGCGCACTGAACTATACTATGGACATAAAGGCGCTTTCTTTCCTGAAACAATGCTTTTTTATGGGCCTTATGCCAATTCGGACTATGGATGGGATAGAAATCGAAGGACAGACGGGGATGTACAGAGTGGCTATGTTAAGCGTTATTGGCAGGGAGGATTGGAACTTAGTACAATGATGTTGGAATATTATAAATATACTGAAGATCAAAATTTTTTGGAAGAACTTGCATTACCGGTCATTTCTGAAGTAATCACCTTTTTTTCAAGCCATTGGCCTATGGGTCCAGATGGAAAGATTTTGTATTATCCGGCACAAGCCCTTGAGACCTATTGGGATGTTAAGAATCCCCTTCCGGAAATTGCCGGTATGAAAAGGGTCTTATCGGAATTACTTGCCCTGCCCAAGAGTTTGGTCTCGAAACAACAGTTTATGGAGTGGCAGGAAATAAGATCCCATATTCCCGATTTTCCCATAAAGGTCGATGAAAATGGAAAGAAATATATGGCCCCAGCATGGGAAAATAATTCAATTGGCAAGAATGTTGAAAACATTGGCCTTTATTCTGTATTTCCTTACCGTCATTTTGGAGTAGGTTATGATGATATTGAGATAATGTACAATACTTTTGCTGAAAAAGAGTTCCTTACTAAATTTAGTTGTTGGCACAATGATCCCATTTATGCGGCTTTTTTGGGATTGACCGATATGGCGCGTGAAGAACTTGGGGATAGGTTTGTCCGCAGTGGTGGATATAGGTTTCCTGCATTTTATATTGATGGGGATTGGGTTCCCGATCATGATAACGGAGGTGTAGCGCAACAAACTGTTCAGGCTATGCTTTTGCAGCCGGTAAATAATAAAATCCATCTTTTTCCGGCTTGGCCCGCAGAGTGGGATGTAGATTTTAAGATGCTTGCTCCGGAAAATACAGTTGTAAGGGCAAAATTGAAAGCAGGGAAGATTATATATCTAAAAACCACTCCCGAAGAAAGGGAAAAAGATATAGTAATACCACTACATTTCCAATAAGGTTACCATTAAAAATAAAATGTTTCGGTTCGGAAAGCATATATGCTGTTTTGCTCTGGTAAACCATAAATTGGAATTGGCTGAAAAGGCCTTTGGGCCGTTAAACTATTTGTACAAAATATAAGGGGCATCCAGATAATTATTATTTGGATGCCCCTTATTGGCCAATATAATTTATTATTTACTGGTGAGATCGGGCAATCCAAAGGTATCTACAACATAATCTATATCCTTATCCCCTCTGCCACTTAAATTGACTAAAATGGAGGACCGTGGGTCTTGTTGTGCCAATTTTATGGCATATGCCACTGCGTGGGCACTTTCCAAGGCAGGGATAATGCCTTCCAGGCGACTTAATTCATAAAAGGCATCTACTGTTTCTTGGTCGGAAACAACATCATAGGTTACTTTTTTCAGATCTTTTAGCATACTGTGCTCGGGCCCGACCCCTGGATAATCCAAACCACTGGCCACGGAATGTACCGCTCCGGGTTCCCCTTTGTCGTCCTTGAGCATATAACATTTAAATCCGTGGATGATCCCCGGACTGCCCAAGGTCATTGTAGCGGCATGTTCACCGTATTCCAAGGAGCGTCCACCAGGTTCTACGCCGTATAAAGTACACTCCGTTTCTTCCAAAAAGGAGGAGAATATCCCCATGGCATTGCTTCCTCCGCCAACACAGGCCACCACCTTATCCGGCAATTCTCCCGTCATATCCAAAAATTGCTCTTTGGCTTCGATACCTACTACACGTTGAAAATCCCGTACCATCATGGGAAAGGGATGTGGGCCTACCACGGAGCCTATACAGTAAATAGTGGTGATAGGGTCTTTTAAATAGGCCTCAAAAGCGGAATCTACAGCTTCTTTTAATGTTTTTAGACCATGGGAAACGGGAACCACCTTGGCACCAAGGATCTTCATCCGTACTACATTGGGATGCTCTTTGGCAATATCCACTTCTCCCATATGTATCTCACATTCCAATCCAAAATAGGCGGCTGCAGTTGCCAAGGCAACCCCATGTTGTCCCGCCCCTGTTTCTGCAATTAGTTTCTTTTTGCCCAAATGTTTGGCCAAAAGTGCCTCACCCATGCAATGGTTGAGTTTATGCGCGCCGGTATGGTTTAGGTCCTCGCGTTTAAGATATATTCTTCCCCCGTATTTTTCGGATAGCCTATTGCAATAATAAACAGGTGTTGGCCTTCCCTGATAGTGTTTGCGGATACTTCGCAGTTCGGAGATAAAATTGTGCGATTTGCTTATGGAATAATAAGCGTCCGTAATTTTTTTCATTTCCTCTTCCAGAACGGGCGGAATAAAGGATCCGCCATATTCTTTGAAAAAACCATTTTTATCCGGATAGGTCTTAAAATAATTGTCCGTTAACATATTAGAAGAATTTTGTAGTTGTTAATAATAAAGATGTTCGGCCAATACAGATTGCCTCTACAATTATAATAAATTTTGGGCCAACACTCCCTTTTTTTGATATAGGTAATGTTCGTTTTTACTCGATAATCGAGATTTAAACCTGCCTGCCTTTGTCGGGAGACAGGCGTCGAAATCAAACTTGAATTTCCTTTAAAT
>CBFGWQ010000264.1:0-4321 GCA_965652575.1 uncultured Arenibacter sp.
AGGTGTTCGTGAATCTTCGATTTCGGTTGGTATCAACTTAATTGTTATGGCGCATTTCACAGGTTTAATTTTTTTAATGTTCGTTTTGTAGTAATTAATATTATGGGTTCTATAAAATTATTTGCTTTTGTCCATCATAATAAATTCCCTCCCCGGATGTTCCGTTTCAAAGGTTTCAAAATTGCCGTTATCCTGAAGTGTAATAAAGGCAGCTCTGCCATCCTTTCCCCCAAAAGCAATATTGGAGGGTGTCTTCCCCTTTAACTTAATTTCTTCAAGAATAACCCCTTCGGGCGAAACTATGACCACAGTACCTTTTCCATGGCGGGTAATGTACAGATTTCCCTCGGCATCGGTACGCATGCCATCCATCCCAAAATCCTCAAATTTTATCAACAAACGCTTATTGCCAATCCCTCCTTCCGGCGAAAGATCGTAGGCCCAAACATTGCGCTGTACGGATTCGTTTACATAAAGGGTCCTGTTATCCGGACTAACCTCTATTCCGTTGGTGGTACCCATATCCCCTTCCAAAAGGGTTGTTTTTCCCTCGGTATCGATTCTCCAGATCTGTCCCTTGGAATTTTTCCAGTCGGGGTCACTGGCAAAAAGAATATCGTTGTCCATTATGGCAATATCATTGGGCTGGTTCATATCCCCATTATGGGCAAAGACACTGATCTCTTTGGTGTCCATATCCACTTTCAAAATATTATGCTTTGTATAATCCGCTATGAACATTTCGCCCTTGCTGTTAAAACGGATACCATTGCCTATGCTGCCTTCCGGCAAATCCACAAATAAGGAGGCCGTCCCTTGGGGGTCTACCTGTCCTATGGTTCCCGGTTTTTCAAAATTAACGGCATATAGGATTCCGTTGACATCTACCGCAGGACCTTCTATTCCCGATGGGAAACCGGAAGCTTTGGTAAATTGGGAACTATGGTACAAGGACGATTTTGCTTCCTGGACAATTTCACCAGGTACTGTTGGTGTATCCTTAGTCTGTTTGTCCTTACACCCGGCGAACAATAACAAAAGACATATCACGCTTGGATGGAATTTTATAAATGTACTTGGTTGGTATTTCATCTGTTCTTTTTTATTTGTTTTTAATAGGTCAAATGAATATCCAAGTAATCATTTTCGTCCCGATAATTATCGGGAGGGTTGAAAATTTTGCCAATGGATATTTCATACGGTTTTTGTTTAAAATCACTTCTAATACTTAAAAATACGGTTTATTCATTTTGACCCCATATAGAAGTTCGTTTTTCTTTTATCATGTCTCAAGGGCCATTGGGAAGGGCCTTTCTAACATTAGCAACTTCCTCAGGTCCGATAGGTGAGGCATTGTTCCCAAAATTTTGCCTTATGAAGGTTAAAATGGCAGAAATTTCTTCGTCCTTCAACATATGTAATTTGGGCATGGCATTATTGTATGATTTCCCTTTTACCATTATCTCTCCCCTAAGCCCTTGAAGGATAACATTGATCAATTTCGTTTTATCCCCAATGACCCATTCCGAATTGTCCAAAGGTGGAAAACGATCATTGCCCTTCCCGTCCCTTTGGTGACAGACCGAACAAAAAATATTGTACAGTTGTCCGCCTTCGCCCAATTTATCCTCATCAACTTTACCCAAATATCCATTGGGAACGAGTATATCCCTTTTTTCATCCGGCGTTTTTATATTGGTGGCGGTCCTTTTTCTTTTATCCATGGCAGCAAGCTGGGAACTCCCAAAATCCGCTTTGTTCCCCTTGTACATAATTCTCCATATTTTTCCCATTTTGGAATCGGAAACATACAATGATCCGTCCGGCCCAACGGCCAGCCCCATAGGCCTATATTTGGCATCACTGGTATTTACCACGGTATCCCGGCCCGCAAAACCATCGGCAAATACCTCCCATGGCCCCGTAGGAGTCCCATTTTCCATCGGTACAAAACCCACAAAATAACCGGATTGTGGATAAGGCGAACTACTGGTAGACCCGTGAAAGGCTATAAATGCCCCGTTCCTATATCTATCCGGAAATTGATCGCCTTCATAAAACAAGAGGTCATTGGGGGCAAAATGGCCCGGAAAACCCACCACAGGTGCTGTAAGCTTACTTATGTCGCCCTGCTTTTCCCCATCGCCACCATATTCCGGATTAAGGTAATAACCCTCCTTGATCTGATCATAATAATGGTAGGGCCAACCCGCATCATCCCCTTCCTTAAGTCTTAGGAAAACCTCTGAAGGCAAGACCGCACCTTCCCAGGCAGTAAATTCCCTTGGCCAGGTATTATGGAGGTAATCGCGTCCATGAACCACGGCATACAGATTGTTATCCTGCTTGTTCCAATTTAATCCTACCACACTCCGAAGCCCGGTGGCAAACTTTGTCCCGTCCTTTTGGAACTGTCCCTTTTTATTGGCATCGAATTTCCATATACCGGCCCTGTGCTCCAACAAGGGACATGGAAAAATACCCGGGGACATGGGCGATCTGTCATCCTCCTGACAAGCATCCGAAGGCGCACCAAAAATGGTATACATATTACCCTGATTATCAAAGGCCAAAGGCTTGGTAGCATGTTGCCCCGGACGTTCCGTTTCGGACAATATTAACTCCAATTCCGTATCCGGCACCAAGTCTTTGGTAAGTTTTTGGCGGAAAATACGCGTGACCGAACTAAAATATAGATACCCATTGTGAATTTTCATTTCGGTTCCATAACTGCTCCTGTCCAGATAATCATCAAAAGTTTTAACAATATCCGCTTTCCCATCGTTGTCGGTATCCCGAAGAGCCGCATTGCCCCCCAGGGAATCCGGAAATCTAAGCTTCACATAGATGTCGCCATTGGTATTTACCGTAAGGTGCCTGGCCCTTCCCTTTAGACTGTCTATCACCACTACCGCCTCAAAATCTCCGGGCAAATAAAGTCCGCCGTTATCCTTATCCCCGGCTGGAAGGTCATTATTGGACTTACATCTTACAATAAGTAAAATACCAATTACAATAATTGAAGAAAGGAAAATTAACTTCTTAAAAAATGTTCCCCTCATGATCATCCGTATTTTAAAGTTTTAGTTTGATTCCTTTTTTTACCAGCCATCCCGTAAGTAAAACAACGATATAGGCAAAAACCAGGGAGCCCAAAAGGCCCACAGCCCCTGTATTAAAGAAATGTGGCAATCTGAACGTACTTAGATTTCTTATGGGGTAGATAAGGTATGGCAACAAATAACAGGTTAACGTTGCCGTTCCCGCCGGGGCTATAAATTTTGCCCAGTGGATAATCCCCTTTTGGTCCGCGAGGTAATGGAAAATTGCAAAAACCAAAAAGCCCAGTCCGGAACAGATGGCCAACCATGAAGGAGTGGCCCCCAATTTGGAGATTCCCCATAAAGGACGGGCAGCTATGGCAAATACTATATTTGCTATCCCCAAAAGACCCAATATAACATACCCTTTTTTTAGATTTGGACCGGACCATTTAATAAGCACCAAGGAGGCAATCATTCCGGAGGTGGTAAATGCGGGAATCGTTCCCCGAACGATAGTTGAGAAATATCCGAATATACCCCGCAGTTCAAAGGCTGCATCGGTTTGGTTCCAAACGGACAGCACATTAAATAAAAGCCAAAAGAACACTATCACGGTCCATTTGCCCCGTGAAAGGAGAAAGATAAACGCATTTACCAGATAGGCCCAACCAATAAGCCCTAATATTCCCCACCACTGGGGTCGCATCCCATACTCCCCGGAGGCACCTCCTTCATAAATGAACGCGAGAAAAAGTAAAACAAGAAAACCCATAACCTGCAAGGGCAGCTGCCATTTCCCGGAGACAGGGCTTTTTTTCCAATCGGTCCAGATAAGGAATATGGCAAGGGCCATTAATATGCCCCAAAAATATTTTCCAATGGGAATACCCGAATCATGGGCAGTCTCGTAATTGACCATAAAAAACCCGATGAATAAGAGGGAAAAAGACCGTATTAGGATATGCTTGCCAATTTCCTGAAAGTTATGGCCCTTGTCCAGTCGATTTTTTATGGCAAAAGGGATGCTTAAGCCTACGATGAACAGGAACAAGGGAAATATGATATCCGAAAATCCCAAATAATCCTCATTGGCCTTGGCATGCAGCAACCATTTGGGAACATCGTTCAACGTCCAAAAATCATTGACCCAAATCATGAAAAACATGGTCAGCGCCCTTAAAATATCAATGGAATACAATCTCATGTTTTGTAATAATTTTTTTAGTACATGACAAAAATTGTCTTAACAAAGTTTCTTGGAAAATCCGTTTTACCCC
>CBFGWQ010000265.1:0-4261 GCA_965652575.1 uncultured Arenibacter sp.
TTTATTGGATAGGGTTTATTCGTCCATGGATAGGGAAAGTTCAAACCAGCGTTCCGTTTTTTCCTCAATGGCATCCGTAATTTCCTTGAGCCGGATGGATAGTTTGGTAATATCATCGCTGGAAAGCGCACTGTCCGTAAATTTATTCTGGGTTTCTACTTTTTGGGATTCCAATTTTTGGATTTCCTTTTCCAATTGTTTGTACTCCTTTTGTTCCAAAAAGGAAAGTTTTTTTCCCGTTTCTTCCTCTTTCCAGCTGTTCTTGGTATTTTTTACCTCATTGTTTTTTTCCTTGGAGGCTCTGTTATCCTGTATATTGCTGTCCTCATAAGTCCTAAAATCGGAATAGTTGCCGGGGAAGTCCTCTATTTCCGCATTTCCCCTGAAAACAAAGAGGTGGTCCACGATCTTATCCATAAAATAGCGGTCGTGGGAAACTACCAAAAGGCAGCCAGGGAAATCGAGCAGGAAACTTTCCAATACGTTCAGTGTTACAATATCCAGATCGTTGGTGGGTTCGTCCAAGATCAGAAAGTTGGGATTTTGTATCAATACGGTGCACAGGTATAGACGTTTGCGTTCCCCTCCACTTAACTTTTCTACAAAATCGTATTGTTTTTTACGGTCGAACAGAAAACGTTCCAAGAGTTGCTGGGCGGAAATTTGCCTTCCCTTCATTAACGGGATATAATCCCCGAATTCGCGGATAACGTCGATCACTTTCTGGCCCTCCTTTATGGTAATGCCCTTTTGGGTGTAATAGCCAAACTTAATGGTTTCGCCTATGGTTACCTTGCCGCTGTCCGGTGGTATGCTGCCGCTCAGTATATTTAAAAAGGTAGATTTTCCGGTGCCATTTTTTCCTATGATGCCGATACGTTCCCCCTTCAGAAAATTGTATTCAAATTTATCCAGAATGGGCTTGTTGGGAAAGGATTTGGATATTTTATGAAGTTCCACGATTTTGCTCCCCATTCGCTCCATGTTTATTTCCAATTGCACCTCGTGTTCCTTTCTCCGCTGGTTTGCCTTTTCCTTAATGCTATGGAAATCGTCTATTCTGGATTTCGATTTGGTGGTCCTTGCCTTGGGCTGTCTCCGCATCCAATCCAATTCCTTTTTGAACAGTATTTTGGATTTGTGCTGTTCCACGGCCTCCTGTTCCAAACGGGCCTCCTTTTTTTCCAAGTAGTAGGAATAATTGCCCTTATAGGAATATAGCTGCCCATTGTCCAATTCAATAATCTCATTACAGACCCGTTCCAGAAAATAACGATCATGGGTAACCATGAACAGGGTCATGTTTTCTTTGGCAAAATATTGTTCCAGCCACTCGATCATTTCCAGGTCCAAATGGTTGGTAGGTTCATCAAGGATAAGTAGGTCCGGTCTGTTGATCAGGGCATTGGCCAATGCCAATCGCTTCTTTTGCCCCCCGGAAAGCAGTCCTACCTTTACCTCCAGATCTTCCAATTTTAATTTGAAAAGGATCTGCTTGTACTGGGTTTCAAAATCCCAGGCGCCATAGCGTTCCATGGCTTCAAAGGCCTTTTGATAGGCATCGGTATCTTCCGGGTCCAAAAGTGAATGTTCGTAGTTTTGGATTACTTTTAAAACCTCGTTGTCCGATGCAAATATGGTTTCCTCAACGGTCAGATTGGGGTCCAGTTCCGGTTCTTGTTCCAAAAAGGAGATTCGAATGCCCTTGCGACTATTTATCTGTCCACTGTCCGACGCATCCTTGCCGGATAATATGTTTAATATGGAAGTCTTTCCGCTGCCGTTTTTGGCGATCAGCGCAATTTTTTGGTCTTTGTTGATGCCAAAGGAAATGTTTGAAAAAAGCGATAATTCGCCAAATGACTTGGATATGTTTTCTACGGTAAGTAGGTTCATTTAAGGTATTATTTTAAACTGATGTGTTGTTGGTAAAACTTCCATAAAAAGAGATATCTTGCGCCAAGCAGTATCCATAGGGGAATGGCCAAGGGGGAGAACACCTGTACTTTTAATACTGCCAAAACCATGGTCAGACCCAATAATCCCAGTAAAAATAATAAGTATTTGGGCAACCAACCGGGGGCGCTGTTCTTTTTAACAATAAAAAACCCAACAATTAAATTTAGCGGAAATGCCCATAGGATATTAAAATTGTTGGCAGTGGCCGTATGATCCGTAAAAAACCACAGGAAAATGAGCAGAACGCCCGCCAGTCCGGTAACAAAAAATAGTATGGAATCCATTAGCCTGCTTCTGGTATGATTTTTAAGGTCGATATAGGTGATGGTCAGAACAAACAATAGCATGGCCAATATCCAAAATAAGGGCGAAGCCAAAAAGTATCCCTTTTCCTCCTTTTTTACAGTGCTTAGAATAGACCGCTCCCTAACTACCAGATCGTGTCCGGACAAGGTGGTATTGTTCAATTGTTCCATTACATATATGGGCAAAAACATATGTTCCTTAATGGTGGCGGTTCTATCTATTATAGCCCCCAGGGCCAGATCTATGCCAAAACTGGACCACGAATTGGTAATTAAGTTCTGGTGTATAAGCTGCCTGAAGGTGTAGTTTTTTTCCAAATGGCCTTCATTAAAATGTAGGTTATTGCCTAGGGCCTCCTGAAGTACATCCCCAATTTTGGTGGCACAATTGTTAAAAAAGAAATCGTATTTATAATCCCTATTTTCCGGACGATAATTTTTTTCCAAAAATTGGAACAAATCATTCCTTTCCATAGGGTTAAGTTGCAGGAGCTGTTCCTTTACCCATCTATTCTCCATTTCGTAGGCATACAAAAAGTTGGGCATATTTTGCTTGCTCAGGGAATAATTTAACTTGCCCATGGCAAACTCCACATAGAACATGGGCGGGTCAAAATTAAAAGTCCCATAATTATAGACCACGTCCAATCCTTGGGAAGGATCTTGGACCCTAATGGCACTATGCCCAAATGTGGTATAGAGGTCACTTCCGGAGCCACATGTTAGAACGCTTATCTGGGATTTGGGCGATAACTCCTTTAGCTGTGCGGTGCCGTGGAAGATCAGGCCCAAAAAAAATGTGATAAAAAGAATCCTGATGGTCATATACTATTGGGAGCCACTATTTTTTTGAAATTATCAACGCAAATATCGAATAATTTATAAGATTTGTGAGGGATAGTATAAGCTATTATAAAAAACAGGATATATTTTAACAGGATTTTTTAATAAATGGTATTTTTACGGGAGGATACCTAAGTTGCCAACTGCAAATGTCGGTATTAAACTAAGAAAACAAGACCTATGAAATCCCTATAAATCAAATTTGGTAAATCAACCGATGACGTATGAGGGGATTCCATCCAACCATTAAAAATAAATGATAATAAACAGATGAAACGAGTATTAATAAATTTTATAAATACATTCACAAAAGGGAATGTTTAAAATTTTTAATGCGAGAGCGAGAGCAACGAGCGGTTGCACACGTTCTCAATTTTATAATTTATTTAATATCAATTAATTACTAAAATTTAAACGTGTGAAACGCCATATTCCGAATATTATAACCCTGTTGAATGTTTTTTGTGGTTGTGTCGCAACCGTGTTTGCGGTTTTGAACAACTTGGAGATGGCAGCCTTTTTTGTCTTTTTAGGTATTTTTTTTGATTTTTTTGATGGATTGGCCGCCAGGGCCTTGAAGGTAAAGAGTGAATTGGGGCTGCAATTGGATTCCCTTGCCGACGTAATTACAAGCGGATTGGTCCCCGGTATAGTGATGTTTCAGTTATTGAACATGTCCTATAGCGGTGGATGGAACATCGGACTGCATTTGGATTCGGCCACTCCCGATATTCCATTGATTCCTTTTTTCGGGTTTCTGATTACCCTGGCCTCGGCATATCGATTGGCCAAATTTAATCTGGACGAGAATCAGGTTTCCTCTTTTGTAGGGCTCCCAACACCTGCCAATGCCTTGCTGATACTTTCCTTCCCCTTAATACTGTTCTATCACAACAATGATTATTTAAATGCCATAATTTTGAACAAGTGGTTTTTGATAGGGACTACGCTATTGAGTTCGTATCTGCTTAATGCCAAAATAGGGCTGTTTGCCCTGAAGTTTAAAAATTGGAGTTTTAAGGACAACGCCCTGCGCTATATTTTTATAACGGTAAGTTTTGTGCTTGTCCTTACCCTGAAATATATGGCAATTCCGGGCATAATAGCCTTTTATGTCATTAGCTCTATGGTAAACAACTTAAAAGCCCCAAAAA
>CBFGWQ010000266.1:0-4224 GCA_965652575.1 uncultured Arenibacter sp.
AACATGACCACCAACAATTGGTTTTATGATCGGGTAATGCGCAGGAACCATTTCTATGTTGAAGAGATTTTACAAGGGGCCAATATTTATCGGATGTTGCCATACCATGTATATTGGCCGATAAAGGAAGAGTACATTCGAGCCAATACTCAAGGACATATAAATCAGACACCTGGGTATCCTGGATCGGAGACGAATATTCCCCCGCTTACAGACATAAACCAAGTCAATCCGGATGGAATGGACTAAGGTCTTTATTTGTTATAATAGCGCGTCCTGATCAGAGGACGTGCTTTTTATTCATTTTTAAAGTAGAACTATCGTCAAATTAAAACTCAAAATGAAGTTGAAACTTCCTATGCATAAATTTTACATCCCTTTTTTAATGGTTTGTGCATTAACATCTTGTTTGGGAAAACATGGTAAGCTTGCTTCTGTGGACAAAAGTATCAACATTGCCCAAGGGGAAGAAGAAAATATAATCGTGCTCGAAGCACCGGATCCCTCGAATGTAACCTCACAACGACAAATTATTTTGCCGGAGTTTGAAAAGTTTTGTCATGTTGCCGCGGATTCCGTTCATTTTCGTTGGATAGGGGCCAGCAATCGTATGTTTCCCTGGGTGGGGTCAAACGATTTAAGGTCAATATTCGAGCCCAGGTCACCGGTGCCACCTAGAATAGCACATGCCAATAGACGTGCGCTTACCATGCTTTTCAAACTGAAAAATGGAAATTATCTTACCTTGTTGCCATTGTCAGGTACCGCAAGTGTAAGTTGGCTGGAGGTTACTAAGGACGGTAAGCTTACCATTGATTACGGTACCCTGGGTACAGCTAAGGTTCCGTTGGATGCAAAAGTGCCGTTATTGGCCTGGTACGAATCGGAAAACCTCTATGAGTCCATTGCAAAAACTTGGGAATTGGCCATAAAGGATAAAGCGGTAGGGGCTACCGCCAGCTTGCGATATTCAAAGAAATATCCGGAACCATTGGAATACCTGGGCTGGTGTACCTGGGAACAATACAAGAAAAAAATAAACGAACCTACCTTGGTAAGGGCTATTGATAACATTGGAAAATCAGAAGTGCCGGTGCGGTGGTTCCTGATCGATGATGGCCATCAGGACGATAATAACCTTAAATTGCTTTCCTTTGCGCCCGACCCACAAAAATTTCCGAACGGATGGGATCCCATAGTTTCCCGAAAAACCGAGAAAGGTATTAAGTGGATGGGCATTTGGCATGGGTTCCTTTCCCATTGGCAAGGGGTCCATGTGGGCCATAAAATGGAGGAGCTCTCCCCTTACCTCATGCCCAACCCCAATAGGGAAGATGGGCTTTTGCCCAAAGATAATATGGAGTCCAGTACGGCCTTTTACGATTATCTCGTATCTACGATCAAGGCCCAGGGGTTCGATTTTATGAAAACGGACAATGTTTCGAGATCCACTGAGGAATATTATGGGAGCGAAAATGCGGCCAGGGCACAACGGGAAAATGTTCTGGCACTTGAAAGGGCCTGCCTTGAAGAGGGGATCGGTTTGATGAACTGTAGTGCACAAAACACGATCGATATGCTCAATGCCAGCAACAGTGCTACAATGCGTACAAGCCCCGATTATATAAAGAACGATTTGAAGACCTCCAAATCGCAGATTCTACAGTCGGTTTTTAATGTGTTGTGGTTGGGACAGACCCTATGGCCCGACCATGATATGTTTCATTCTTCCGATACCCAGGTGGGGGAAACCATGTCCGTGACCAAGGCATTGTCCGGAGGGCCGATTTATTTGTCCGATGATCCAACGGAGTTTATGCCCGGTGTAATAGATCCATTGTGTTTTGCCAATGGCAAACTCATTCGACCAGAGGCACCCGGGGTTCCCCTACCAAAATCTGTCTTTAACGATGCCCTGTACGAGTCCGGTACCGCCTACAAAACCATTGCTCCCCTAAAAAACAGATCCTGTGCCATTGTGGCCTATAACTTGAGCATTGTTACCGAAGGAACCTTAAAGGGCACTATAAGCCCGGAGGATTATACGCAGGCCTCGGCCATGATCCAACCCTTTCCGGGATTTTGGGAGCTGCCCGAAGAAGGATTGGTCGTTTATGATTGGAAGGAGCAAAGAGGTCAAGTGCTCGGCAATGATGGAATCGATTTTGAAATTGACGGATTTGGTCATAAATTGTTTCTTGTAAGTCCAATAGAGAAAGGATGGGCTGTAATAGGTAGGAACGATAAATACCTAAGCCCTTCCACGGTCGATATTGTTAAATCGTCCCAAGAGGAACTGGTAATCCGGATGGAAGAACCTGGCAACATTGTACTGTATTCCGGTAATCGATCACTAAAAAGCAGTGAATTCGATTTTAAGAGTGTTGGCAATGGTTTTTATTATGGACAATATGTTGGATCAGGTTTTAATGAAATTACAATTTCCAGGCAATGATAAATAGAAGAAACAAATACCATTGGCCTTTGCTCGTATTGCTTTTGTTGGTAACGCTTTCGTGCAGGGCAGAACAAATGGACCCTCTGGACACAGGGGAAAAAGAAACCAAATCCAAAGACCCGAACATTTGGATATTTTTGATGGCCGGTCAATCCAATATGGCCGGTAGGGGAGGGATAGAACCGCAAGACTTGGTTTCCAATGAGCGGATCATAGCTATAAACAGTAGGAATCAATGGGTCGGGGCCAAGGAACCCCTGCATTTTTATGAGCCCAATAGTGCCGGATTAGACTGCGGGATGAGCTTTGCCCAAGAGTTGCTGGCAAAAGTTCCGGATTCGGTCACCATTGCCCTGGTACCTTGTGCAGTAGGGGGCAGTTCGGTTTTTCAATGGGTGGACAATGAAGAACATAGAGGGGTTACTTTATTGTCCAATTTCTATCAGAAGGTAGCTATGGCCAGAAAGAAGGGGGTAATCAAAGGCATAATATGGCATCAGGGCGAAAGTAATGCCAATGCCGGGGATCTGCCGAATTATTCAGATGCCTTGTTGGGTCTGTTCACAAAGTTCAGAACTGCCGTTAAAAATGATGACCTTCCGATTATAATGGGGGAATTGGGAAGATTTGCCAGGCCTGAAGGGAAAGCAGCGTATTTTGAAGAGATCAACAGTTTGTTGCTCAAAATTGCAGAAGGGGATGATCGCTTGTTCCTTGTTTCTTCCGAAGGTCTGGATCACAAAGGGGATAACCTCCATTTTAATTCGGCCGCGCAAAGGGAACTGGGCAAGAGATATGCAGAGGTCATGATACAACAATTGATTTCTGAATAAGG
This sequence comes from uncultured Arenibacter sp., assembly GCA_965652575.1. GTDB lineage: Bacteria > Bacteroidota > Bacteroidia > Flavobacteriales > Flavobacteriaceae > Arenibacter. Next base: position 3,294 of record CBFGWQ010000266.1, read on the forward strand.
GAACGAAACCTCATAAAAATGATCAAAATAAACTTTATCCGAAATCCCGTGAATTGTGTATTCGCAATGTTAAGCATGCTTATGGTTCCATATGGATGGTCCCAGAAAAATTCAACCGAATCAGCGTACAAGGAACTGTTTAACGGTAACGACCTGTCCGGATGGTATACTTATCAGCGAAAACCGGAGCCAAACTCCATAGTGGCCGGACTTAAAATGGAAGATGGTAAATATGTGGAACCCATTGGGTTGAACAAAGATCCGCTCGGGGTGTTCACCGTAGTAGAATTGGATGGCGGGAAGGTCATCCGTATTTCTGGAGAAGTATTCGGGATATTGGTAACTGACGAAGAATTTGAGGATTATCACCTCACACTGGAGTTTAAATATGGGGAGAAAAGATATCCGCCTCGGGAAAATGCCAAACGCGATAGTGGAATCCTTTATCATTCTTTTGGCAAGGAAGCCGCCCGGGGCGGTGTATGGATGAGCTCTGTGGAATGCCAGATCCAGGAGGGCGATACTGGCGATTTATGGTGTGTACAGGCTACTACGGCCAAAGTCAATGTAGAAACTGACGGGGATGGAAAATTTAAATACAACCCATCCGGGCCACTGCAAGAATTTGACTGGAGAGGTAGTAGGTACTGTCAGCGATCATTTGATTATGAAAAACCTTATGGCGAATGGAACACTTTGGATATTTATGCCTTTGGGGATGAAAGCATTCATGTAGTGAACGGTAAAAAAAACATGCACCTGAAAGATATAAGGTATTATGAAGGTGATAAATCCGCACCATTGACCAAGGGGAAGATTCAGTTACAATCGGAAGGGGCAGAGATTTTCTACAGAAATATTCGAATCGGACCAATCAGTAAACTACCTCGGGGCAATCCCGATAGCTATCGGGACACGAGGCATTGAAAGG
>CBFGWQ010000267.1:0-4165 GCA_965652575.1 uncultured Arenibacter sp.
TCAGGACCTCCTGAAAGGATTGTAGCTTCGGCTACGCTTGGCTACCGCTTGGAGTGCATGGAGATTGAGCGGAGTCGAAATCTCGGTAAACAGTGGAAAGTCCGAGTATTGGTTATTAGGAGGTATTGTCCCCTTGAGGGGACCTTAGGGGTGTAGGCTAAAGCCATGAGCCAATGGTAATAGTGCTGTTTATGTCCGGTCCGAGCGGATCCCGATGGATGTCGGGAGAGACCTCACCAGGCAATAAGCAATAGGCAGTGAAACTGTTCTTTGTTGCACTGCCCACTGTTTACTTCCAACTTATCACTCATTCTGTTTCAAAACGCCTTCCTTTGTCGGCCAAAGGCAGGGATCTAATTTTATCGCCGAGTGGTTTGGTTATTCCCAGCGATAGTTCTTCTTGGCCGCCTGTTTCTGAATGGCGGTGATCATCGCATTCTCCAATTCCCCCTTGTCATTATCCTTTTTTTGGGAGGCTATATAGGCCTCCCTTTTGCTGTTGAGGTCTTGAATTTCTTTTTGGATATCGCTGCGTTCCCTTTTTTTGGCTGCTATATAGGAGGTGATTTCGGCTTTGGATTTTTCCCTTAAGTCCGTGGGCAATTGCTCCTTTTTTATTTTATCTATGTCAAAATCCTCGGCCTTGGAGGCATCTACCAAGTCCCATGAGGCGTTGGTATAAAGACGGGACGACTTGCTTACCGCCCTTTTGACCGCAACGGCTTCCTCCATTTCCATGGCATTGCTGTCCTGGTCACTTTGCTGCCGTATTTTTGCAGCCCCCAAGGCCCCGTAGGAAACATAGGTATTGTTCAATCTGGTATTTAATCTAATGATCACATCATCGTAGGGGGTAGCTATATGTACCACTTCACGGTTATGGTCTATGGCCATATATTCCCCTCCCGTTAATTGTGCCCCATTTTTCCATTCCGTATCGACGCCTTGTTCGTAAGCGCCACAAAAAATGGTATTTACAACAATCTCTCTTTCCTTGGCATTGGCAACCGCATCCCTATAATTTAATTTTCCCTGGGTAAAGGGCTCATTGCCGGCAATAAAGATCATCTTTAGCTGGTCGGGATTTTTACCCCAGTCCAATTGGCTCAAGGAAGTCTGTATTACCTGTCCGCAATATTCCTCACCTCCATTGGTGGACAGGGAGAATAGTTTTTCCGAAATTTCGTCCAGATCGTTGCTAAAACCCAGGACCTGTTGTATATAACCTTCCCTGGAGGACAGATTATCGTTTCCGTATTGGTAGAGGGCAATCTGTAACTGGGGCCTGCCATCGGTATCGCATTTGGCATGCGTAAATTTGTTCACTATATCCCATAACTGGGCCTTGGCCTGATTGATTAGGCCGTCCATACTATTACTGGTATCCAGCAAGAGGGCAATCTTGACCGTATTATTACCGGGCTTGGAATCTTTCATGGCCACTTCGGTCAAAAAAGGATGTATTTTAGGGTTGCTGCCAAAACTTTGACCCATTCCTAGGGCAATGGCCCCTATAAATAATAGTTGTTTTACACTTTTCATAACTTCGAATTTTTGTATTAATTGATATTAAATTTTGTAATACTCGTTTTATCGGTACTTTATTTTAGTTGACATTGTTTCCTGTTCGTAGTTTTAAGTTTTTGGGTATTGATCCATGATATCATGGGGTTAAAAGTAAGGGCAACATATTTTTAAAAAAATAAGCAATGGGTAAACGGGCAATTTGAATGAGGCAACGGGAGTTATGGGTTCGTTAAACTTATTTTATGTTTGAAAATGGTACCAATTATTGGAATAGGGCATTTTTTAGTATGGTTTAAATCAGTTAAGTTTATCCTGTTGATTGAAAGGATATGGCCAAATTTTTTTACATAGGTTTATTATTGGTTCTGGGTTCGGCAATGGGGTATTCCCAAGTATTGCAGACCGGGCCTCATTTTGAACTTCAGGGGGTGGTCAAGGAAAAGGAAAACGATCAGGGCCTGGCCGGTGTAGCGGTGTCTACCAATAATGGCGAATACACATTGACAAATGCAAAGGGGGAGTTTAAAATAAAGGTAGCCCTGGGGGAGGAACTTGTCCTTGAGGGTCCCGCCATGGAAACCGTACGCTATAAGGTAACGACCAAAGAGGATTTGGAGATTTTGGTAGCGACCGTTGAAATGGAACATAAAGATCCAAGCAGGGCAAGTAAAAGGGGCGAATCTGTCTCTTTGTACCATAGTTATATAGATTCTGCCAATTATTACAAAAAGAGCAACATTCGGAAAAGTATCGATTTTATTACCCAATCCCTTTCCCAATTGGGAGTGGGAAGTAATAGCGAAGAATTGGGCATGGCATATACCACCCTGGGCGAGGTATATCAATACCATAAGCAGTACGACCTGGCCATTTCCAGCTACAAGGATGCCCTGGCGGCCAACAAGACCTTAAAAACGTCACTGTTACTTGGCAAGACCTATGTCCTGAACAAGGAGTATGAAGAAGCTGCGAAGTTGTTGTCCCCACTGGAGAAAGTAACCAAAATGTTGCCTTTTCAGAGGGTGGAACTGTACGAGACCCTGGGAGATGCCTATGTTGGATCGGGAGATGTGGACAAGGCCGTGGCATTTTATAGCGAGGGACTCAAAATTGCGGATAAAAATCAGATTGCCCCAAAGACCATCGACCTAAATTCCAAAATAGCCACTGCCTACGCAAAGGGTAATCGCCTTCAGGAAGCAAATGCCTATTTTAATAATTCCTTGGAGCTTTCTTCCGGACAGGCACCACAACGTGCGGTTCAGGAAAAAGAGAAAGTGGCCGATTTTTACAATCAAAAAAGTCAATTTGGCAGGGAAATCCAATTGCGCAAAAAGAGTTTGGAAGATTTAAGGAAGATCCCCAAAAACGGGGCGGCAGATGGATCCTCCATGGAAAGCGATTCCATATCGGCACAAAGGATAAATTATAAGATCGCCAATGCCTATATAGCCCAGGACAAGTATGACGAAGCCATACCCTATTTGGAAGAGAGCATAAAGGATGCGGATGTTGACGATGATTTGTTGGTCCGCAAGGATGCCACACGTAAATTATCGGAAGTATATAGATATAAGGGCGATTATACAAAAGCCTTGGAGACCTATCAGGATTATGTGGCCGTTGTGGATACCCTTTATGTTAGAAAGGAACAGGAAATAGCCAGGGCGGCCAGATTTAATAGGGAACTTGCGGCCAAACAGAGTAGAATATCCGGTCTTGAACAGGAGCGGGAGCTGACCCAAAGTAAATACAGTCTGGCACTGACGGAACAGCAATTGGTGGCCGAAAGTGTAAAACGCCAAAATTGGATCATATACTCCCTGATTTTTGGAATGTTATTGATGGGATTGGCGGCCTACTTCTTTTACAGGAGCAATAAGCAGCAGAAGTTGGCCAATAATTTATTGGCCCTCAAATCCCTCAGGTCCCAAATGAATCCCCATTTTATCTTCAACGCCCTTAACTCGGTCAATAATTTTATTGCAAAAAGCGATGAAAGAAGTGCAAACAGGTATTTGAGCGATTTTTCAACCCTGATGCGGGCCGTATTGGAAAATTCCGATGAGGATTTTATTCCCCTGTCCAAGGAGCTGGAATTGTTGGAACTGTATACCAAGTTGGAGCATTCGCGTTTTTCGGATAAATTCGACTACCTAATACAAGTGGACGAGGGCATTGATATCGATGCTTTTCAAATTCCGCCCATGTTGTTGCAACCTTATATTGAAAATGCCATCTGGCATGGCTTGCGATACAGGGAGGACAAGGGTTTTCTAAAAATTGGACTGAAACAAAAAGATAGGTTTGCCCTGGAGATTTCTATAACGGACAATGGTATTGGCAGAAAAAAATCGGCGGCCCTAAAGACCCAAAATCAAAAGAAACAAAAATCCAAGGGTATGGGCAACATCAAAAAGAGAATAGAAATATTGAACAGTATGTACAAAGATAAGGTGGCCGTATTTATTTCCGATCTGGAAACCAATGGTTCCGGTACCAAAGTGTTGTTTATGATAAAAAGGGATTGATCAAAGATGGGAATGTTGGGGGCTGTGGTTTTAATGTACTCGAGTATTAATCCGAATCAAGGGTTGAGGTTCAAAATGTGATTTTTTTGGACTACTGATAACCACCC
>CBFGWQ010000268.1:0-4142 GCA_965652575.1 uncultured Arenibacter sp.
GCTCGCGCCAACGGAACTAAAGTTTTTTAGTCTTTACTTTTAGAAAAATTAAGTATTTGTTTCCCTTGCCTCATTTTCATTGTTTGGTCAGCAGAGTTAAATTCCAAGGTAACACCCGATTCATTATGCCCAAACTTATCCTTGTCAATGGCATCCATAGTATAGGTCTTCTGCCCTTTGGGTTTTGCCAAAAGCCTGTTCCCGTTTTTTGAAATTGTAATTATTAAAGGGTTGTCAGGGTTTGTATATACTCCTAAGTAGGGAACTAAATCTTGGGCAGTTACCTTATATGGATTTATTTGAGGTATCTCGAACGGTTGGTCCAAAACAGCTTTTAAGACGAGCCCGTTTATGTTGGCAAGATTATAACTCTTACCGTTTGAAAGTAATACATAGGTTAGCTTTTGTTCCGGAAAATAGTAAAAAATCGAATTAAACCCATCTATAACACCATCGTGGGTATATGCCTCCCTCTCTACTATATTCTTTTTAAATATTCCCATGCCGTAACCATCTTTTTGCTCCAGCATAATATTGAGCGACCCATTTGATATTAATTTCCCATCAAACAATCCATTGATAAAAACTGATAGATCATTCGCAGATGATAAAATTCCACCGGCTCCCATAGGAATTGATTCATCTGTCATACCTTCTTTCTTCCAGTCAACCTCATATGTATAGGAATAAGTCTTTTTATTTTCAGGTAACGACTTGTCCCCAAATTGAGTGTATTGCAACCCTAGGGGTTTTATGATCTTTTTTTGCAAGATGGCAGCATATTTTTTATTGTATATTTTTTCTAAAATATAAGATAGCAATACGTAGTTGGAATTGCTGTATGCTGCTTTCTGTCCTGGTTCAAAATCACTACCTCCAGCAGAAATTATTGAGATCATTTCCGAATCTGATTTTGGGTTTGTACGCCATTTAAAAAAATCTTGTTCCCCGGTAAAGTTATGAATCCCACTATGATGGGTAAGCAATTGCCCAATAGTGACTTTTTTAGCATTTTTAATGGTAGGGAAAAAAGTTTCTATAGTTTGGTCCAAACTAATTTTTCCTTCTTCCACGGCTTTTAGGACCAAGGCCGCAGTAAAGGTTTTTGATATGGAGCCTATTCTGTATCCGGATTCCTTTCCTGCTTTTAAATTTGCATCTATATTAGTAAAGCCCAAGCTATAATAATATATCATTTGGCCGTTTTTAAAAACCCCAACCTGTCCCATGAACTTATCATTCCTTTCAAGAGATTTAAAAAACAGATCCAGGGAGTCCTTTTTTTGTTTACTAAGTTCTTGTGCATCGCTTAAATTAAAGAATAGAAGAATTGTGAAAAGAGTAAATAACCATTTCATATTTTTAGTTTCTTTTATAGATATATTAAATATGAATTTGTTACAGTGTATAAATTCCTTTCAACTTTGCGTATCAAATTAGGGCCTGTTAAGACTACCAGAAAAGATGGATTTTTCAGGATATTTATTGACTATCAAGGCATTTTTTAACGATTTTGGCAGGGCCAAATGAGAAAAAAATAACGAAGAGAGGCGGAAAATGGACCCAAAAGGCACTTTGAGTGTGTTAGGAGTTTTTGCTTAACATACGTAACAAGGGAGGGGGCAAGAGTGGCATTTGGCTTGCCAGGTCGAGAGATGGTGCAACGGCTACCGTTATTGGGCAGCGTTGTTCATTTTAATATTTTTTCCAAATATTCGGTTAAAGATTTTAAGTAAAGTCCATTAAAGGCCTCGCCCGAATAAGGGTTTTGACTTGTAACCAAATTTCTGTCCTTTACGGCAAAATTTGCTTTAGGAAGTCCTTGCTTATATATCAACCCTAACTTTTTTAACTGCTTTGCAATTTTTCTGTTTTTAGGTTTACCTTTCATTATAAACCGTTCAATGACAAATTCTTCCAGGGGAGATACTGAATTTACTTTGAATCCCAAATAAGGATTTTCATCTTTTGGAATTGTGAGGATAAGACTTGGCGCATGACAAATTAATCCTGTTGGTTTTTGCTCTTTAGCAAAGTATTGGAGTAAAACGGGAATGTTTTTGTCGTTTTCCAGGTCTATCATTAAGCCTTGTCCGCCCGGAATTATTAGACCAATATAATTTGACCTGTTCTCAATTGCTTTTTCAAGTGTTTTAGGGTTGTTAAATGAACTATCGGTTTCAACAAATTCCAAAGCTTCATTTTTTAACTCCAAATTATCCTTCCAATATTTATCATTGATACTTTCTTCGTCCATTGTTGCTACTGTTCCGTTGGGTGTCGCAAAATCTACGGAATATCCTGCTTCTGTCAAGGATTTGTAAGCAAAATAGAGTTCGTTCAAAAATACACCTGTTTGTCGTAGTTTTTCCCCATTGTTCAATTCTAAAGTATCTGCCGCACTCATTACAAATAAAACTTTGTTGTTTTGAGCGTAAGCTATGTTGACCGCTAATGCTAGTATAATTATTATTTTCATCTGTTAATATTTATTGTCCGCTCCTGCCGGTACGGACGGGCAGGGGCAATTCGCCATTAATCATTACAGTGGGTATTAAGATTTGTTATGCCTCATTTCATATTTAAAATTTTAGATCGTTGTTCGTTTCATAATGCTGTCCGCCATTTTGGGACTGATTCGGTTAATGATCCTCAAAAGTTTTATCTTATGAATATTAATTTCATAATTGTTCTTCCTGAAGGCTTTTATGAATTCATCGACCAATCGTTGTGGTGAAATTTTTCCCTTTCCCCTGCCTTTTGTCATTTCAGTATTGACCAAAGGCGGAATAATTTCAAATACGCTTACATTTTCCAATTGGTATCGCAACGATTTTGAAAAAATGTGAATGGCTCCTTTTGTTCCGCAATAGACAGCCGATTTTGTTTTGGGAACGATTCCCAATCCAGAAGAAACATTTACGATGGCCGAATTGGAATTGCATTGCAAGATGGGCGTTAACTCCATTGCCAATTTTATAGGTGCGGTAAGATTGATACTTATTTCTTCCTCTATATTTCGGATGGTATAAGTTTTGTCCAGCAAATAACAATTATGTTGAATACCTGCATTATTGATCAGAATGTTTAAATCTTTATGCTCACGTTTTACAAGTAAGATAAGCCGGTCCAATTCCGATGATGAAGCAATATCACATTGAAAAGGAATTATCCTATTACTGAACTGAACAAGTTCCTGTAATCTTGCCTTATTTCTACCAACGGCAATTATTTGATTGTCCAACCCGCAAAATTTTTCGGTCAAGGCTTTACCAATGCCCGAAGTTGCCCCTGTAATAAGGATTTTATTTCCGTTCAATTTCATTCCGCAAAGTTCACGGAAAGAAATACGGAAAGCATTTACATATGTAAAGATTTTACTCGATAATCGAGATTTAAATGCTCCGACGCTTGCGTCGAAATCAAACTTGAATTTCCTTTCAATGCCCCGTGTCCCGATAGATATCGGGATTGCCCCGAGGTAGTTTACTTTTTCGCCCTGATTCGGCTTAATTGAGTGGGCGTTACGCCTAGATAGGAAGCGATATGATATTGGTTGATTTGATTTTCCAAATTCCGGTGTTCTTTTTTAAAAATTTCATAGCGTTCCTTGGCTTCGAGTGTTATGAGTTCTATCTCTCTTTTTTCCTTGATGGCGAACTTGTATTCTGCCAAGATTCGGGCAAGGCTCTCTATTTTGGGGTAATCTTTGTATAGTGAAGTGACTTTATCAAAATCGGCGACAAATAACAAAGAATCTGTTAAACACTGAATACTTATCAGATTTTTCTGCTTTGTTGTTACAGAAGAATAAGCAGCTACAAAATTGGGAGGTGTAAAAAAGGTTTTGTTATACTCGTATCCGGAGTTATGCCTAAAAAATGCCCGCATTATACCTTTAGAAAGAAACGCCAATTTTGATGAATATTCCCCTTCGTTTGCAAAGTATTCGTGCTTTTTCAGTTCAACCTCTGAAAACAAGGAGGTAAATATCTCCATTTCAGATTCCGAGAATTGAATTAGTTTATCCAAATATGTTTTCAGTTCATCCACTTTAATTTTTATGTGCGTTTTTTCAACATTCCAGCAACGTTCAGCTATGATTTCGGTCCGGGAAATCCTTTGGGATCTTACAGGATCGG
>CBFGWQ010000269.1:0-4130 GCA_965652575.1 uncultured Arenibacter sp.
ATTTAAAATTGATTTTACCAATGTTGGCATTCGTTTTTGCCATTGCACTGTCGTTCGCCTCTGCTACCTTGGGGGCGGACCCCGAGTATGATTACATCAAAATTGGTGATTCCTGGGAGGAAATAGATGCCCAGGAATGTGAATCCGGAGCCACTTCATGCCAAGTTAGATTGGCTCCGGGAACCCCACCTTTGGACGTCTATGACAATGAAAACGACGCCCAGCCCAAACCTGGGGATGGGACCGTATTCGAGTTGTACTAGTGTTGTCTGATTCTGTTTAAAAATAGGGACCGTTTCCATATGTACTAAACGGTCCCTATTTCCATGAGCGGTTTTAGAGGGGCCCGTCCCCCATTACGAACTCATGCTGTAACCTTTCTTCAAAATACCTATTGGCCGTGCCAATGATATCCTCTCTGTCAAGGGAATTTATAAAGTCCTCCTTTTCCTTTGGTTTCGTCCATGGAACCCCAAATCTGTAATGCCCGTACATTCGGTTCTGCATTTGTCTATTTCCATTACTTCTATGCACATTATAAAGGGCCCGTAACCGCTTTATTCCCTGTTGGAAGAACTCTTCTTTTAAGTTTCCTGATTTAATGTCCGCAATAATGTCCTTACACTCCTTTCCAAGAAGCGCCAACTCCTCTGGTTCACAATCAAATTGAAATGTGATTTCAAAACGGGACGACCAGTTATTGTACCTGCCATCCACTCCAAGCAGGTATAGCGCGTAGCCCTTATCGAAACGCAATTGCCATAATATCATTTCGGCAACCGCCGCCAAGGCCTCTACCTTCATTTTTTCCTTCCAATCCAAGGAATCGGGGGCGACATTTTTAATATACTTCAAGGCATAGCTTGCATTTTTGGTTTCATATGGCGGAGGGGGAACTACGGTATATGATGGTCCTGTGGGCCGTATTTTGAAACCGTTGCCCTTTACGGAATCTTTGATGAAATCCTTTCTGTCCGGAAGATTTCCCAAATATTTTCTTAATAACGGCAGTACCTTCGGAACATCGAACTCGCCACTGATCATAAAGGTAAAGTCGCTTGGGTTCCCAAAAAGTTTAAGATATATGGAATAGGCCGTATCCAAATCCGTATCCTTAATGCTCCTAAATAGTTTTGTCCCCGTTAGGTAGGGCCTACCAAGGATTCGGGCAAGGGAACTATCTCCCGTGATCTCGCGAATTGTATTATTGAAATCTACATTGACCAGATTATAGGAGGTATGTAGGTAATTGCTTTCCGTATCCTTCTTCCATTTTTCAAAAGTATTTTCGCTCTTATTGGGTACCGTAAAATATAGATATAACAGTTGCAGCATTGTTTCAAGTTCCTCCAAAGAGGAACTGCCCATTATCCCTGTCTCTTCATGATCTATGTATGGAAATAAGCCATTGGCAAAGGAATCCGTTCTATCCAAAAAGTGCCGCAACCTTGTTTCGTCCATCTTGCCCACCCCGGCATTCGAGATAATATCCGGTGCATTGATCGCGGAAAAATAATCCCCCTTGGGGAAGGAAGATGCCCCATATGGGCTGAACCCGTGGAGCGATATCTTATTGTCATTGATACCCGCGGATGGCCTATAGGACATCAGAACGACCTTTGCACCATTTCCGAGAACAATTTCCCGCATTCCTGATGCAGTAGTCCTATCGTCAATAATTTTGGCCTCTTTTAGCTTGGCAATTTCTTTTTGATCCATAAGGGCCAAAGTTGCATCGGTCTGTTTCCTTTGCCCTAGGGGCAGGGAATAGGCCTCTCTTATCCAATTGCGTACCCCTTCCCCCTCATAGGACAATGCCCTATGCCCCTTGGGTGCTATTATACCAATATCTTCCGGCATGGAAATAAAGGATTTGGCCAAGGCGTTAAATTCATCCAGAGAAAGATCGGTAAACCATTTTTTTAAACCTTCCCGTTTGTTGTCGGGCAGCGCTTCGCCATATACAAAATGCTTCCAAATCTGATCTACCCAATATTTCTCCCCTGTGCGGTTCAGGGAACGGAGCATTTCTTCCTTGGCCCTATTCCATTCCACTTGTGAAAACCCTTCCTCCCTTACCTGGTGCAGCACGGTTATGGCACTTTGCAGTCCAACCTTTTCACTCTCCCCGTCACTTGTTATATTTATTATTAATGCAGATGGCGACCTGTTCCACTTTTGGGAGTGCCCACTATAAATTTTTAGTCCGTTATCGTAGGAACCTGTTACATTCCCAAACCTTTTATTGAGCAGATTACTGAACAGCTCCATCATAATCTGTCGTTGGATCCCCCGAGTGCGGTGGATTTGATTTCCGGTCATCGGGTCGCGAAAGAACAATTTTATATCCACCCCGTCATTGGAAACGGATTTAAGCGTGTCCCGGGTGCGGATTACCGTGGCAAACTGTGGTGGGCGTTCAAAATAAAGGGAATCACAGTTTACCCTATCCCTAAGGTCTTTGGGGGAAGGGATACCGGAAAATCCCTCTATGATGCGCCTTTCCATATCGTCAAGGTCCGCTATGTTCCCAACAACGCTCACGGCCATTAGATCGGGACGGTACCAATCCCGGTAAAAGGACCTTAATACGCTTGGGGAAAAACTGGTATGGTATTCGAAAAAATTACTGTAGTCCTTGCGACAGGGAAACAGTTGGGCAAACAGCTTGGTCTCCGCAAAAAATTCATGGATCTTGTTTCCCTGTCGCAGTAGGAATTCCTGTTTTAATGCCCCCCTTTCCATATCAATATCGGTTTCCAGTAATTTCAGCCCATCGGCAATATCCCTAAACCATGACAACCCTACCTCAAGGGCCCCCACATTGTTCGAAGGTGCCGCAAAATTATAGGAGGTTGAATAATGGCCCGTATAGGCCCCAAGGTCGAACGTCCTCATTCCGATACTGTCCAACAGTTCCACACTGGTAAAGATGCCATCGGGAAACGTTTTTCCGGATCGGAACGCCAAATGCTCCACGGCATGCGGTATGTTCAACTGGCCAGGATCCTGTTGGTTATAGCCTGCCTTGACATAAAAATTTAAATAAAGTTTGGAACAGGGCTTTGATATAGTTTTAATGTAATAAGTTAGGCCGTTGGCCAGACGTCCGGACCGTATACTGCCATCCAATGGTATGGAATCCACCGATTGTGCCTCAAGGCCAAAAAAACCAACGAACGGGAAGAGCACATAAAAAATAATTTTGAACATATCCATAGGGACCGGTTTTAAATTTTTCAATATCCAGGGTTTTGGCCAAGGTTGGGATTCTTCTCCCGCTCCCCTTCGGGAATAGGAAATAAAAGGTCCGTATCCTGCCATAAAGGACGGCTGCCGCCCAATACTTCCCCTGCGGAACCCGTACGCTTCAGATCGAACCATCGGTGCCCCCACTCCGTGAACAATTCCTTTCTTCTTTCCTCTAAAATGGCCCGTATCAAGGCCTCTTTTCCAATTCCGGGATCGGTATCGGCCAAAAGTTCCAGGCCGGACCTGTCCCTAATAATATCCAATTGGGAAATGGCCTGGCCGATATGGCCCATTCTGGCCAAGGCCTCCGCCCTGATCAAAATTTGTTCGGCCAACCGGAACACCATGGAATATTCGGTGATGGCCGCAGTGCTGTTCCTTATTTTGTATTTAAATGGATAATGGACATTTGCACCCTCATGGAAAGCGGTCCACTGGGACAAACGCTTATCCTGGGCGGAGAAAATATCTACCATACCGGCCGCCAATTTTAAATTGGACAGGGTTGGAAAGGTGGGATGGATGATAAAGGAACCTCCTTCATTGGTATTGGTACGGGTACTGCCCCGGCCAATGGGCGAAATCTGCCAGATGGCCTCCCTGCTATTGGCCAAAAAAACCTGGTCCAGGTCCGTCAGGATCCCATAGGTGGCCGTTTCCGCTATGATATTGCCGCTGAGCGCTTCGGCCATTTCCCAATCGTCCAAATAGAGGTATACCCTTGCCAATAGTGCCATGGCCACATATTTATTGACCTGGGTCCTGTCCCCGTTGCGGTATTCCCCGTCCAGCAGTTTCAATGATGCCTCTAGGTCCTCGATCAGCTGTTGGTACACCTCTTCCTTGGTATTTCTGGCGGCCAGGGAATTGGAACTGTA
>CBFGWQ010000270.1:0-4100 GCA_965652575.1 uncultured Arenibacter sp.
TTCGACAGAGTCCCTTTTCGGGACGACGAGAAGTCACACATACTGGCCGGGAGCTAGATGTGCGATTTATCTCATGTATATTTATTTTAGGGGTATTCGTGAACCTTCGGTTTAGCTTCGCTGAACCTTCGGTTTCTCATATGCATTCGAAATGACGACCTTGAAACCTTCAATTTATAACTGAAACCTTTAACTATCTCTCTACCTGTATCATATTTGTTCTGTACCTCAAAATCAATTTTTTGAAATAATGTCATTTTATCCGCTTGAAAAATAAAATTTCTTGGGTCTCGAAGTGACGATCGATTGTCTGGTCGAGCGGATCCCGATAGTTATCGGGAGAGACCTAAATTAAATGACAAAACATACTTAACATAACACTAGAGCCTTAAAAAATTTCTGCGTAGATCAACCACACTTTTATTCTTCATTAATGTAGGATTATGAAATTGAGTGGATAAAACCGTTAATAATTTAGGGGATAAGTATTTTTTTTCCTTTGATCATTGAGAATAGAAATGTGATAGATTTGGTTATATGAAAAGTGTCGGAAAAACCTTGATCGTAAATAACGAACCTTTCGAAGGACTTGTGGGGAATTCAGCGCCCCTTGTGGCAGAAGTACCAATATGTTCCTTTTCGGGCGGACCTGCCGATTGTTATATAGGTTTGTCCGGCCCCGGTTATCATGACGAAATCAGATTGATAGGGGCTATTGGTTCAAAATTTGTGGAGACGGCCATCGTCAATGTATTGGGACAAGGAGTGGAACAAGTTCAATGGCCGGTAATATTGGATCTCAACAAAAGAATTTACTACCATTCCTATCAAGCCCACTTAAAGGGGTTATCTGCCATTATGGGCTGGAAGGAATTTTTAAGGTCTAATGATAATGTGGTTAAGAAATACCCTTTGATTGATCCTGTCAATAACACCTAATAGTCAGTTATTTATCCCTAAAAGGTTTTCAACCCTTAATATAATACAAAAGCTACAATGTCCAATATAAACCTGATCATTGAAGAACGTGCTGCCGACATTGGCAATTTTATGGTCGGTCGTTTATTGCCATTTCGCCAAAAACGTATGGTAGGACCCTTTATTTTTATTGACCATATGGGGCCTGCAAATTTAGGGCCCAATGAGAATATGGATGTGGATATGCATCCACATATCGGCCTATCCACACTTACCTATTTGTTTGAAGGATCGGTCTTCCATAGGGATAGTTTGGGAACGGCCGTAGAAATAAAGCCCGGAGCGGTAAATTGGATGACCGCGGGCAAGGGAGTTGTCCATACCGAACGGACACCTGATTATTTAAGGGGTAAAACAAAAAAGTTACATGGGCTGCAGATATGGGTAGCGCTTCCCAAGGAACAGGAACAATGCGACCCTTCATTTGTACATATAGATGCCAACCACCTGCCTACTTGGAAGGATAACGGACTTGATATCAAACTGATTGCCGGGAATGCTTATGGAAAAACCTCTCCGGTTCCTGTTTACAGTCCGCTATATCTTATAGAAATTAAGTCGGAGGAAACAAAATTGGTCAGTATGGGCAAACATCTTTTTGGCGAAAGTGCATTATATATTTTAGAGGGTGCCATTAAATCCGAGGGGCACACCTATGGGCCAAAACAGATTTTAATAGCAAAGGACAGTACCTTATGTTCATTTGAAATGGAACCGAATACAACGGTATATATATTTGGGGGCGAGGCATTCCCAGAGGAACGGTTTATTGAATGGAACTTTGTGGCCTCGGATAGAGCTGTTATTGAAAAAGCAAAGTCCGATTGGAAAAACGGTAAATTTCCTTCGGTTCCAAATGAAACCAAACGGGTGCCATTACCCCAATCCCCACCATTTATTAAACCGAAATAGCCAGGGTACTGCGCGTCGATTACTACAAGGCAGCCCATTGGGGCATCAAAACAATACTACCGATAAATTTATAAGCCCTTCAGAACGGAAAGGGCAGATAGGACAATGTCTCAGGAATAACAGTTAAAATTTTTATTTTTTTCTGAAAACTTTGCAGACATAATTATTTTGTTATATTTGTAGGACAAAAGGGATTAATAAGATTTAAATATGAAATCGAAAATAACTGTGACCACGCTTACCGATCAAGTAGAGGCCAACATCATTGAATACATAAAAGACAATAGACTTGTCCCGGGAGACCCCCTTCCCAATGAAAAAGAATTTGTTGAAATGTTCAGTGTAGGACGCAATGTGGTGAGGGAAGCCATGAGCCGTTTAAGAATGTTGGGCATATTGGAATCCCGCACCAAAAGGGGAATAATTATAAAAGAACCGCCATTGTTGAATGGATTTAAAAAGGTTTTGGATCCGCAACTGCTAAGTATCCCCACAATAAAGGAATTAATGGGTATGCGGATTGCCATGGAAGTAGGAATAGCAGAATTTGTATTTACCAATGTTACCGAGAAGGATGTTGAAGAACTGGAACAGATCATATCAAGACAACAGGCAATTGGCATAAACAACCTATCCATTGAGGATGAAATGCAATTTCACAAGAAGATCTACGAGGTGGCCGGTAATAATTTCATACAACATTTCTACGAGTTGATGCAACCCGTTTTTTTATTCGCCAAACATAATTATGAGAGCTATTTTGAGCCGATCAACAAGAAGCTGCAAGAAAGCGGGGAACTTGTGACCCATACCGATTTATTACAGGCCATTAAGGATAACGACAAAAGTTTATATCAGGAAAAGATCAGAAGGCACCTAAGACCGTATTGGGAGTTTTTATATAATTATAACAAGAGAAAATGACAATAAGCAAAACAAAAGGATTGATTGCCGCACCATTTACCGGAATGGGTGTAAACGGTAGTATTAACGTAAAGAATGTGTCTACCTATGCGGACCATTTGAAAAAAATGGGGGTCAAGGGCGTTTTCGTTGCCGGAACCACAGGGGAAGGAATGTTGATGACGGACTCTGAACGATTAGAGGTAATCGAGGCCTGGGCTTCCCAAAAATCCGATGGTTTTAGGATTATTGCCCATGCAGGGAGCACCAGTATTTCCAGTGCCACCTTATTGGCATCGGAATCCGCGAGATTGGGAGCTGAGGCCATAGCAATAATGGGACCTCCGTTTCTGCCCCCAAAAGGTGTGGCCGACTTGGTAGAATTTAGTAAGGACGTGGCATTGGCAGCTCCTGAATTGCCCTTTTATTATTATCATATTCCGGCACTGTCCGGGGTCGACTTTCCAATGTCCCAATATCTTGGGGAAGCAAAAGGTAAAATTCCAAATCTTGCCGGTATCAAATTTACCGATAACAACTTTATGGAAATGTCCAAGTGCATCACTATGGACAATGGAAAATGGGATATCCTTCATGGATATGATGAATTGTTGTTGGCAGGATTATCGTTCGGTGCCGTTGGAGCAGTAGGAAGTACCTATAATTTCATGGCACCTTTATATTATGGGATCATGGAAGATTTTAAAAATGGCCGTATGGAAAAGGCTAGGGAAAAACAGCAAAAATCCATTGATCTGATCAATATTCTCATCAAATATAAAGGAGCCCTGGTATCGGGCAAGGCCTTAATGGGTTTGATAGGCATAGATTGTGGCCCATGTAGAAAACCGCTACAAACCCTTTCCAATATTGAGATAAAGGCATTTGAAAATGAATTAAGGGATTGTGGTTTTTTTGAGATGGTCGATTCTTATTAAGAAAATTCCAATAAACATGGACCTATTAGACTAAAAAGCCCCGCGTGGCAGCGCAGGGCAAATAATTAACCCAAAATAAGTATGAATTAATTCAAACACTTCAAAATTATGAAAAAAATAACTGAATTCTCTTTAAAAGGGAATATTGTTTCTATGCTTAGAAAAACGATATTTTCCTGCTTTCCCTTGATCTTCTTTTTTATTTCGGCGCAGAATGCCGAGGCGCAAGACCTGATCAATGTAAAGGGAACCGTTTCCGATGATCAAAATGTACCGCTTCCCGGGGTAAGTATTGTAGAAAAGGGCACTACCAATGGCGTTACTACGGATTTTGATGGAAATTACACTATAAACGTACCCGCCAATGCT
>CBFGWQ010000271.1:0-4070 GCA_965652575.1 uncultured Arenibacter sp.
ATAGAGCAGGCGACTTAGGTTGGAGGGCATATGGTTTTCCGTGCCGGTGACAATGGCCTTGAACCAAATGTCCTGGTCCATGGCATAGGCATTGGAATGGAGCTGTAGGTATATTTTTTCAGCTACGGATGTATCCAAATTACCATTATATTGCTGCGAAAAACCACCAATGGATATTAGTAATATGATGAGGGAATGCCCCTTATGAATCGATTGGAAAAAACGGATAATATGGTCATTGAATTTACTCACATAGAGAGGTTTGTATGCTCCGAAGCTATTATCGAAATGCTATCAGTACCTCCCTTTTGATGTTCCATGGGGCTGTCCTGAAGTATTTGACTTAAAGATATAATTTCTCTATAAAATTTTGAGACAAGCCGGGGAATTTTATGGGAAGGGTATTTGTGATAATTATGCGTTAATTAAATTGTTCAGGGCAACAATTTCAAAACAGTTATTTCAATGATTTAGAACCCGGTCAAGCTTAAGTTGACCGGGCACTATTGAAACGAATTGAAAATGATCTAAAGAATTATTTTGATCTCCAATTTCCATAGCCAATTGCTGCTGCTGCGAGCTGATCTCCAGCAATAGAATTATGGATTATTCCTTTTTTAATACAATTTCAATGACTCCGTTCTTTGCTTGGTCCCCATATTTTTTAATGGCATCTTTACTACCTGCAGAAATCGATTTAAGCATCTCCGTTTGATTTATAGAAATCAGTTCCAGATCCTTTTTAGCGGAAACCTGTCCGTTGATGAGTATCAACGCCTTATCGATATCCGGAAAACGACTTTCCGAAGGAGCCATTTTTTCCATCTGTCCATAATTTTCCAAAAGGTTCCCGTTTGGATCTGATATATTCGGTCCAGCACTAACCTTCCAGGGACTTTGGGCCTTTACTTCCGCTGAATGTGTGCCGGTGCCTTTTGTCCTTACTTCAATTACCCCATCTTTGGCTTTATCCCCGTATTTATCTGTCGCTTTTTGGTTTTTCAGCACATTGATGGATTCAATATCTTCCGGTTTTATTTTTTCAAAATTCTTTTTGGAAGTCTCTTTTCCATCCAAGATGATTAAAGGGTATTCCTTTTCGGGCCTTATTTTTACCCCAGGGGCTTTACCTGTAACGGTTTGGATAACATCGAGGGAGTCATGGATTTTTATGGAAGTGGAAGCTGCTTTGCGGCCATCTCCGTGATTATTGCCGGGAAGGTTCAAATTATTTTTCTTCAAGGTAATCTCTATAACCCCGTCCTTCCCTTTGTCGCCATATTTTTCGATTGCTTGGGGACCTTTCCATACGTTCATGGAAGCAATTTCTTTGGGGTCGATTTTGTCCATTTCATTTTTTGAAATTTCCTTGCCATCCACAATATATAATGGGACCGAATCTCCAATGTAAAACGAAGACTGCTTTCTTATGTTAGGGAAATCGAAATCACCACTACGCTCCTTGTCAAAGACCACCGGGCCGTATTTGTTTCCATCCTCCTGAACGGATTCCATTGATTTTACCTGTGCTTCGGTCTTCACATTGAACAGGAGGATAAATCCTGCCAACAAGGGCAATATAAATGAATATTTATACACATTTTTTCGGTTCGATCTGTTTTTGTTCAGCATGTTGATTCGTTTTTTGATGGATGAGTTAAAAAATGGGGTAACCAAGGAATAATGCCTTTCACCAATACCTGTTCTTAACAACAGGTATTGGTATTCCGTCTTATTGGTATTTTGGGCAATGGTTTCGGTGTCCGCCAAGTATTCCAGGTTGTTGTCCATACTGCCCCTATACCACCATATAAAGGGGTTGCACCATTGAAAAATGGTAAAAAGGTGCATCACAACAATATCCAGGGAATGCTTTCTTTCGGCATGGATCCTTTCATGCACCAAAATAGTCCTCAGTGCTGAGGGGCTATGTAGATTCGGATTATAAACTATACACCTGAAGAAAGAAAATGGAGAAATATTTTTGTCGGTTTCGACCCTAATAAATTTTCCATCTTCAAACTTAACACTCCTTTTTATCAACCTATGTAAGGAAAATAATTGAAGGACAAATCGCACCATGAATAGAAATACGCCAGCGATATACCCGTAAAATAACAGCGAAAGCCAATCTATAGTACTATCCTTTGTCAATGGTGCCATCGCAAAATTTTCAACATCGACTGGATCTACAGGTGTAGGTTGCAGCCAAATGGTTTTGGTAATGACCAAAAAGGGAAGAAAAATGGATAGTCCCAAGCCTGCCAATAGATATATCCGGTTCGCCCTAAAAAAAGTTTCCCGTTTTAACAGTAGCATATAGAACAACAGAAAAAGAGCGATAATTCCGGAGGACTTTAAAAGATAGATAAGGAACTGTTCCATGTTATTTGTTCTTTTCTATGTTGGCAATAATATCCTTAAGCTCTGCTACGGATATTTTTTCTTCCTTGGCAAAAAAGGAAACCAAGCTTTTATAGGAATTCTCGTAATAGTCGGAGATAGTGGAATTGATAAACTTGGTGCGATACTCCTCTTTGCTGACCAAGGGATAGTACCTATGTGTATGCCCGAAGGCTTCATGGTCCACGTATTTTTTTTCTTCCAGTTGCCGCACCAGGGTGGACATGGTGTTGTAGTGGGGCTTTTCGCCTTTCACTTCGGCCAAAATTTCTTTGACAAAGGCTTTTTTAAGTTTCCAAAGTACTTTCATCACTTCTTCTTCCTTATTAGTCAGTTTCTCCATATTGGTAATATTTTTTCCAAACATAAAACTAATTTTTCAGTTACAAAACTATTTTTATAGTTAATTAACTATTTTTTAAGTTTTAATTGTTCTGGAAGTGTAAAAAATGTAGAATTCTTCCTTTATAATGTAAGTTCAATTTATATTTTATTTAAAATCGGTTATTCATACAACAAGTGTAAGGTCTATTTTGAGGGAACAGCAGCGATTTTTTAATTTACACGAAATCAATGTCGAGTTAAATAGTACAGATATAAGGGCTGGTACTTACCGTCAGGATATATTAGGGTTTAGCAGTCCACATAGAAAGGGGGAACCGGACCTGGGTTTGGTCAACAAGTTATTCATGTTCGGTTATCTTGGTTTTCTAGGGACCGGTAGTGGAGAGTGCAGGGAGGCCAAGTTATTGTGAGCAGTTTTTCTTTGTTTGTATTTTCTTTTTGTTCTTATAAATCTATATCGTAAATCATCATAAAATAGACTTAATATCAAAATAAATACTCCAAGGATCAGTGTGTTTAACCGCAGGTCCAATATTGAATAAAAACATCCCCCGATCAAGCCACCAAAAAAGAAAAAGGAAATAATATAAATCCGTAGTTTTATAGTCGCTTTAATTTTTTCCCTATGAGGGTGGGATTCAGGAAAAAAGAGTTGGGACAATTCAATACCCAAATCAGTAAATAACCCTGTTAGATGTGTTGTTCTTACGACTGCGTTTGAGATCTTTGTAACAAAAGAATTCTGAATCCCCATTGCAAAGAGCAGGGAACAAACAATTAAATCGGGGTATTTTATTTCGGAAAAGTAATTTAGAATTACAATTGATGTTAAAATCAAACATTCAATTATTGTTGGTAAAACAAAAACGTTTAACTTTTTATTTTCTTTAAAGGTCTCAATTAAAAAACTTGATAAAAAAGAGCCCATGAGAAAAGTAAAAATATATAAAAAGTACACCGTTCCTTTCCAAAATTCGAAATTGGCCACATCATAAATAAATAGGGCAAAATGGCCGGTTACATTCGTTGTCAATTGTTCAAAGGACAGAAACCCAGTAACATTCACTATTCCTGCTACAAAAGACAATACTACGGCAATTCTCAGATTATGTTCTATAGTTCTGCTTTTGCCTTGATGTCTGAACATTTGTTTTTCATTTAGGTAGTTTCCTCAAATTGTAAACAATAATATTAGGATTAAACAACATTAACCAAGGGTACCGTTTGTTTTGGATTCCCCGTTTAACTATGCGGTGCCGGTTTTATGCTTACCATACAATGGGGATCATTTTTTTATTCTTCCAATTTAGGGAATTTTGCTT
>CBFGWQ010000272.1:0-4055 GCA_965652575.1 uncultured Arenibacter sp.
CTTCCTTTTCACCTGCCTTGGAATAACTGATCTGATTCTGATTTTGGGTTCCTATAACATTCCCTTTGGAGTCCTTAACTTCTTTTGTTCCGTTAACATCAATAGTTTGAATGGTTCCATTGTCCAATTGCAGGGTAATGATTTCATCCTTGGGAACCAATATGTTCCGGTCCGCATTTGAAAGTAAATTTTGTTGATAGATATACCCCAAGACCAATAACAATACAATCGCCGCCGCATACCTTGACCAATTGGGGAACAGCTTTTTAACGGGCTTTTCATGACTATCTATCTGTTGGTTTACTTTGTTATAGGCTTCGTCAAGATTGCTCTTTAAAGTGGCCAGGTTAAGATCGTGATAATCCCGAACATAGGACTCAAGTATGGCCTGATTTTTGGGATCCTTTAACCAGCTTCTCAGCTCTAGGATTTCATTTTCGGTTATCGTACCAAGAACCAGCTTTGTTATATTTTTTTTCATTATATTTTGCCACATTTTCAATGGTGCAGTGATTCTTTCTAAACCACCTTTGTTACACATTACATAATCAATACTGTAAAAAATTACAAAACCCTTAAAAGGAATTAAAAAAAAATTTGATATTCGCACCAATTATATAAAAACCAATAAACTCAACACCCAGTTATAATGAGTGAAATTGAGGCAGTAATTGCCATGAAAAAGGGAAACCGGAGTGCTTTCAGGTATCTATTCAATAGGTTTTATGACCGACTTGTAGCGTATATCTCTACCTATACCCATGACAATGTACAATCCGAGGATATTGTACAACATGCCTTTATCCGGTTTTGGGAAGATAGGGCCAAATTGGACGAAACCAAATCCCCAAAAGCGTACCTCTATGCCATTGCCTACAACAGATATATAGATACCGTTAAAAAGGCGAAAAAACAGGAAAAACTTTTGGGTCAAATCTGGGAACGTGCATTAGTGGACAGAATTCAGGAAGACTCGGATGTCCTGGAAGAGCGCATCCAAAAAATGAAGCAGGTAATCGATTCCCTGCCCCCGAAATGCAAGGAAATCATAATGCTGAATAAAATTCAAGGGGTAAAATATAAAGACATTGCAGACCAAATGGGTATTTCCGTAAAAACAGTGGAATCACAAATGCGGATCGCATTTACCAAAATAAGGGAAGCCTTTAAGGAAGACCCGGCTGTCCTATTTTTATTATTAAATTGATTTCCTATTTTGTATAGTCAGGGATCATATCCCAGAAGCTACCAACTTGAATGGCCTTGTACGTTATTCCAATAATAGTCATGAAGAAGCTTTAATGTTAGATATTAGAATTGAGATGCTAGATGCTAGATGCTAGATCAAACCTAAAACCTTTGAATTTTCAAACCTTGAACTTTAAACCTATCTACCTACTCCGATTTCTCCCGATATCTATCGGGATCCGCTCAATCTCCGAACAACTATTTGGTGGCCGAGCGTAGCCGAAGCCACATAGTGGATGTTAGATATTAGAATTGAGATACTAGATGCTAGATATTTTGACACGCCAACTTAACATTACACTGATACCTTGGATGAAAATTTTTATCCAAAGGATCTTTATCCATTTTTTTTGCAAATGACTTTCCAGAATTTTTCGGCAGGCTTATTTCCCATACTATTTAAGGGTTCGCTTATTTCCTCGATTTCAAACGATCCGTATGCTCCAAATTCTTCTTCCAATGAATGTGGATCATAAAAGTATAGTGTTATCCCGTGTTTGGTGAGGTAGGTATTCCTGCCCATTTTCCTGCCTTTTCCGTATCGACCATCATTTATGGAAAGCATAATAAAGACCATAATGCCATTATCCTCAAGTTGATCATAGCAGTCCCGGATCAGTTTTGCACGCTCATTTTTATTCAATAGATGAATTAGGGCATAGCAAAAAATACCTTTGTACTTTTCCTTATCAAATGGCATATCAATCACCGATCCGTGATATAGTTTATAGTCGCTTTTTATATGCTCTTTAGCTATATCAATGGCCGTTTTTGAAATCTCTATACCCGTTACATCAAATCCGTCCTCTATAAAGATTTTTGCATTTCTACCATAGCCAAAACCGGGAATAAGAATTTTGTCAATGTTGTTTTTTCGAAATAAAGCTTTCGCTTCCAAAGTGACATCCGCAGGTTGTAGCCCCCACATTATTTTTTTATCCTGAAAATTGAATTCCCAAAATTCTTTATGATTTTCTTTCATTTAGTGGCATATTTTGTCTTCCAGAATGTGGCATTTATATCCTTTTTTGCTTATATGGGAAATAATATTCCGTACATTGATGATGGCTCCCTCAACACGTAAAATACTGTGGTCGCAAGGATAGTTTACTATGGGTGCCTCTATATCAAAGTCGATTTTCAAATCTGGAAAAGACGTTTTAAGCTCTT
Source organism: uncultured Arenibacter sp. (assembly GCA_965652575.1). Taxonomy (GTDB): domain Bacteria; phylum Bacteroidota; class Bacteroidia; order Flavobacteriales; family Flavobacteriaceae; genus Arenibacter. The sequence continues at coordinate 2,419 of CBFGWQ010000272.1, forward strand.
TTATCATTTGCTTTGCAAGCGTTTGATTGGGGATGTTGGTAGTGAATACTTCTATCATTCTCTGAATTTTAACTTAGGACAGGCCTGCCTTTGTCGGTAGACCGGCCCATGAGGGATTAAAAACGTTCTTTGGCCAGTTCTGCGTTGACCATTGCGCCGGCAAGGTTTCCACTGGCTACGGCAGCAGCCACGGAACGCATTCTTGTTGAATTATCGCCACAGGCATAGACACCCCCTATGGTTGTTTGTTGAAATTCATTCACCTTAATATAGCCGTGCTCCGTTAGTTCACAGCCCAAGGAAGCCGGTATGTCGGAATGTTGGACAAAGGGAAGTCCGGCATAAATGGCATCAAAGGGTACTTTTTCCCCATTACTGAAGAGGACCTTTTGGAGATGGCCATCTTGGTGTTCAATTGCTGCAATTTCAGTTTTTATGATCGCTATTTGATGTGATTCCAATTTTGCCAATTGTTCGGATGTAAAATCGGCTTTGCCGGTCGTCAAAATAGTTAGATCATCCGTAAGGTTGTTCACCAATGAGGCCAAGTGAAAAGTACGCTCGCCATTGGCCATAATCGCTGTTTTCTTATTTCGAAATTCATAGCCGTGACAATAGGGGCAATGGATCATCGAAATTCCCCAACATTCTGCAAAACCTTTAATCTTTGGGATCAGGTCCTTTATCCCGGTAGCCATAATGAGTTTCTTGGCAGTAACTATATTACCTGATTGCGTGCTAATTGAGAAGCCATTCTTATTTTTTTCCGCACTTACTGCAAGATCATGAACAAAATCTACGGTCTTGTATTGCAGCAGCTGTTCTTTGGCCATTACCGTTATTTGATGGGGAGGTACCCCATCCTGGGTTATGAAATTATGGGATTGGGGTGTCTGCCTGTTACAGGGCCGGCCACCATCAATGACCAACACTTTTCTCAGGGAGCGCCCCAATGCCATTGCTGCGGAGAGGCCGGCATAACTTCCGCCAATGATAATTACTTCAAAATTTTTAGTTCCCATTGTTTTTAAATTTAATTTGTCTCAAAAATGAGACATATTGTTGTAAATTTTTTTAAGGTGCTATCGCTTTTATATAGGAAGTCCATGCAAGGCCCTTGATCTCCCCAATACTCTTGGCTGTAATCTCCCTTGCATTGACCGTACTCTCAATTATTCCGGAATGTAAAACCTGTATCCATTCGGGTGACATTGTGGGGTTCACTTTTCCCTCCTTCTGTAATTCGATGATAATACGTTGAAATTGGTTGTAGATATAATCGTAATCCGCACAATTCTTATTGTTATGGGTATGCTTGTGATCTTTGTTTTGGTGCAATTTATAAAAAACGGAATATTTTGCTCCGCATTCTATACCGGCATAGAGCATAAGTTCCAATTGGAGCAGGGCATTATCACTACTCTGAATGGCCGCTATCATTGCCTTCTTGCAACTCGACTCTATGGCCTGCCTACAGATGGCCACCAGTTCGTTACGGTCCTTAAAGTAACGGTGCAGTGTTCTTCTGGTCACATCTGCATTATCCGCCACTTTTTGTAAAGGGGCCGATAGGTCTTCATTGAAGATCTTGATCGCAGATTCTATTATCCGTTTTTTTGTATCTGTCATAAGTTGAG